>JAUXBV010000024.1 GCA_030619215.1 Fibrobacterota bacterium
CCTATTAATCCCTAAACAGCGTGTTACACAAATACGGCCTATTAAAACTCGTCACCCGGTTTCTTTACTTAAAAACAACGTTGTTTATTGTATTTCACTTAATAGTAGCAAAGTGAAGGGTTTAAATTATATAATATTAATAAGTTAGAACAGTATCAACCTTTTTTCAAAAGTCAATATGGTCTCATATAATATCGACGATGTTACGGATGATATGGTACTGGGGAGGTCCATATTCCTGCCCACCGGAGAGCTGCTCCTTGCCGCAGGATACCGCCTTACCGAAAGATACCGCACACGCCTCAAGCAGATGGGATTCAGTACCGTATATATTCAGGTTGAAGGCACTGATGATATAATACCTGAAAACATCATTTCAGAGCATGTGCAGCGCGACCTGAGTGTATCGGTAAACAAATCCACCACCGAACTAAAAAGCTCCTTCAGCATCCGCCAGGAGGGCAGGCAGACTATCAGGAAAATGATCAGGGAAAACAAGCAATATTTAAATAAATATTTGAATAATTCCGGTCTATTAAACGCTGTAGAAAAAATGATTGATGAAATTCTCAACCAGCCCTCTGTAGTTCTCAATATGGCTGCCCTGCAGAGAGCCGGCAATGACCTGTTCTCCCATGCAATTAATGTTGCTGTTATTGCATTGTCCATAGGCCGTAAATTCCACTTGTCATATGAAGAGATGAAGCAGCTTGCCCTGGGCGCAATAAATTTCGATCTTGGCCTCATTGCTATTCCAAAAGAGATTCGTGACAAAAATGGAAAATTCGATTCCCAGGAAGAAAAAGAAATCTATACACAGCACACGGTGTACGGCTATTTAATGCTCTCGCAAAATCCTTCCATTGCGCCGACCAGTGCAGCTGTTGCGCTTCAACATCATGAGCATCAGGACGGAACCGGGTTTCCCCGTAATATTCGCGGTGAAAACCTGGCTCCGCTCAAGGACTTTTCCAGGAAAAACCTCATTCACCGTTTTTCCGAGATTGTCGCCGTTGCAGACACCTATGACATGTTTACAACCGGCCGCATGGGGCCGATGTTAGACTTGCGCAAAGCAATACGTAAAATTATTGAAATGGGCGGAGAAAAGTTAAACAAGGAGATTGTAAAGACTCTCACATCTATAGTGCCCGTATACCCTGTCGGCGCCCGCATACGGGTAGCAAACGCCCCCTCGTCACAGCTTATCGGCTATCATGGAGTTGTTGCCAGGGATAACCCGGAAGACATTGAAAATCCCCAAATTATTCTTTACGAAACAAAAAATCATCAGAAAGTCAAACCGATTTTAATTGACCTCTCGGATCATACCGGTTTTCAGCTGGAGCTAATAACATAATAATTAGCTTCTTTTATTTCTTTTTTCTTTTCGCCTTCACAACTTTCGCAATATCTTTCATTATCTTAATACCATTCTTCTTATGAAGGAGGTTGCCGGTCACAATAATATCAGCGCCCGCATTAATTTTTTCAACAGCCGTGGACGCGTCGCGGATCCCTCCGCCGACAATAACCGGAATGTCAACATATTCCCTTACCATGCGGATCATCTTGCTCGGCACGGTACTCGATGCACCGCTGCCTGCCTCAAGGTAGATCATGCTCATCCCCATATACTGTGCGGCAAGGGCATGCGCTGCCGCTATCATAGGCTTTGACCGTGGAAGCGGCCGGGTGTTGCTCATGAACTCAACCGACGTTACAGCACCGGATTCAACCAGCATGTATGCTGTGGAAATAGGCTCAATGCCGTATTCTTTAATTAACGGCGCGCCTTTTACCTGCTCGCCGATCAGGTTCATCGGGTTGCGGCCGGAGACAAGTGACAAAAAGAGAATGGCATCCGCCATAGAGGATATCTGGGTTGCATCGCCGGGAAACAGGATTACTGGAACGTCAACCGCCTTCTTTACACTTGAAACAAAACTGTCAAGGTGGTTTGTATTCAGAAGGCTCCCGCCAATGAGCATTGCGTCTGCACCTGCTTTCTGCGCTTCGGATGCAATACGGGCAGCCTCCCTGTCTGAAAAATCATCCGGGTCAAGCAAGATCCAGTAGCAGCCATTACCCGCATCCACACTTTTCGTAATTCTCTCTAATATCGGTCCGATTCTCACGATATACCTGCCTTTTTATTAATAATTGATACTGCAGCATCGATTGCTTCCTGAATTTTTCCAACATCCTTACCGCCTGCCTGCGCACGGGTGGGACTGCCGCCGCCGCCGCCGCCGGCTACCTTTGCCGCAGCCTTCACAAGCTCGCCACAATGAATACCATACTCATCCACAGCCTTGGGGCCGCAGCATGCTGAGAACTGCGCTTTTCCATCCACCTCGGCACCAAGGAAAATAACCGCTGTTTCAAGATTTTTCTTTCGTATTGTGTCTGACACCTTATCGGTCAAATTCACAAACCTCTTTCTGTCCATTGAACCAAAGTTTTCCGCTACCCAGGGAAACGCTCCTTTTGAAGCTTTCTCAATTAATTTCTCAACCTCTTTACCAGCAGACGCCCCCATCAGTTTGCCCATCTCCAGCCCAAGGCTCTTTACCTTTGCGACATTTTCAGTAATCCGTTTTATTAAATCTTCCTCGTTTACCCTGAGTATATCGCTTAACCGGGAAACAATTTGCTCTTTTGCCTGAAAGTATTTCAGGCAACCCATGCCGGTTACCGCTTCAATACGCCGGACTCCTGCCGCGATACTGCTTTCGGATACGATATGAAACATGCCTATGTTGCCTGTCATACTAGTATGCGTGCCGCCGCAAAGCTCCATGCTGATTTTACCCATGTTAACAACACGGACAGATTCACCATATTTCTCTCCGAACAGTGCAATAGCTCCCGCCTCTTTTGCTTCATCTGTTTTCTTTACCGTTGTCTCAACAGGCAGGTTTGCAAATATCCATTCATTCACCTGATCTTCAACCCTTCTGAGCTCGTCAGGTGTAAGGGCCTTGAAATGGGTAAAATCAAACCGGAAGCCTTCAGGTGCAACACGGGAGCCTGACTGGCTCACATGATCTCCAAGTACCTTTCGCAATGCCGCCTGCAGCAGGTGGGTCGCACTGTGGTTTCTCCCGGTGTGCATTCTGTCAACACTATTGATTCTTGCCCGAAGCGGCTCTTTCAGAAGCGCAACAGGGAACGCTTCACCGGCCTTTACTTTGTGAACTGCCATGTCGTTCCACGTTATGGTGCCCGTCACCGCAAGCTCTGTTTTATCCTTTGTAATGAGGACGCCCGTATCACCAAGCTGCCCGCCCATTTCCGCATAGAAGGGCGTTTTGTCAAGAACTACGAAACATTCTTTACATGAATCTGCTGCCCGATCAGCACCAGTTACTTTATACCTGCATACTGAAACCTCGGTTTCATAATTATCATGCCCGACAAACTCAGTCTCCGGCGCCTTCTTCAGCTCAACCCATCCTTCTGCTGAAAGCTCACCGCCCCCCCCTTTTGCCGCATCCCGCGCACGGGTTCTCTGTAAAGCCATCAGCTTCTCGAATCCCCCTTCGTCAACAGCCAGCTCCTGCTCCGCGGAAATAAGGCGGGTAAGGTCCATGGGAAAGCCGTAGGTGTCGTAGAGGGTAAAAACATCAGTACCGGAAAGCTGTTTCTTCTTCGAAGCTTTCGTTTTTTCAATCATCTGACTGATCTTTTCCAGTCCCAGCTCCAGGGTTTGGTCGAAACGCTCCTCTTCGCTTTTGATAATCTGCTCCACATACTCTCGTCGCTGGGTAATCTCAGGAAACGCATCACCCATAATGTCAATAACAACCGGCACCATCTTATACAGAAACGGCTCTGAAAAATCGAGCTTTCTGCCGAAGCGGTAAGCCCTCCGCAACAGCCTGCGCACCACATAGCCCCGGCCTTCGTTGGAAGGAAACGCGCCGTCTGTAATAGCAAAAACGAGCGCTCGTATGTGATCGGCAATTACCCTAAACGGTGTTCCTCCCGATCCATATTCATATTTCTTACCACTGAGCTTCTCCACTTGTTTTATTATAGGCTCGAACAGGTCTGTGGCATAATTTGAATCCGATTTCTGAATAAGGCGTACAACGCGCTCAAATCCCATTCCCGTATCAATATGCTTACTTGGAAGCTCATGAAGCGACGAGTCTTCCTCCCTGTTAAACTGAATAAAGACAAGGTTCCATATTTCTATGTGTCTACTGCATCCATCTACATTTATGCCGCATTTATGTCCCGGCTCCTTTTCATTGGCACAATACCCAGGGCCGTTATCCAGATGAATCTCTGAACAGGGGCCGCACGGGCCGATTTTCCCCATCTCCCAGAAGTTATCTTTTGCGCTGTGCCTGCTTATGTGGGAGTTATCAATATCGGTTTCTGTTTTCCACAGCTCCTCAGCTTCTTTATCATCTTCAAACACTGTGGCATAAAGCTTGTCTTTTGGTAAACCCCATACGTCCGTTAAAAGCTCCCATGCCCATGTAATGGCTTCTTTCTTATAGTAATCACCAAAAGACCAGTTACCCAGCATCTCAAAAAAGGTATGGTGGTGATGATCGACACCTACCTCTTCAAGATCGTTGTGCTTGCCTGAAACACGCATACATTTCTGTGAATTGGCTGCCCTTTTCAAATCGCCGCGGCTCTCTCCCATGAAAATGGACTTGAACTGGTTCATGCCTGCATTGGTAAAAAGCAGTGTCGGGTCATCCTGTGGAACAACCGGAGCACTCGGCACAAAACGGTGCTTTTTACTTTTAAAAAAATCGATAAATTCCCGGCGAATTACTGTTGCAGATTTTGTCATTTCTTTTTATACTATCTCCTTATTAATAGAACACGTCCGCGTTCTATTTTTTTTCTTCTTCTACCTCAGCCTTAACTAAACCAAGCTTAACCTTCAGCTTCTCGGTAATAGCCTCTAAAATATCTTTATTCTCTTTAAGAAAATCCTTTACCTTTTCTCTTCCCTGGCCTAAACGCTCACCGTCGTATGAAAACCATGCGCCGCTCTTTTCTACAATATCATTCTCGGCTGCCAGGTCAAGGATATCTCCCTCTGTAGAGATTCCCTGTCCGTACATGATGTCAAACTCCGTCTCCCGAAACGGTGGCGACATCTTATTCTTAACTACCCGAACGCGGGTTCTGTTACCAACGGCCCTGTCTCCCTCTTTAATTGTTGCAATACGCCGTATATCAAGTCGAACGGACGCGTAAAATTTCAGGGCATTGCCTCCGGTTGTGGTCTCCGGGTTGCCGAACATTACCCCAATCTTCATACGCAACTGGTTAATAAAGATCAGGCAGGTATTTGATTTTGCAATAATGGCGGTAAGCTTACGCAGGGCCTGGGACATGAGACGCGCCTGTAGCCCCATGTGGCTGTCTCCCATCTCGCCCTCAATCTCGGCAACCGGCACCAGGGCTGCCACACTGTCAATGACAACAATATCAATGGCTCCGCTGCGGACCAAGGTATCTGCAATCTCCAAAGCCTGCTCACCCGAATCGGGTTGTGAAACCAGAAGGTTGTCAACATCAACACCGATGTTCTGAGCATACGTGGGGTCAAATGCATATTCCGCATCAATTAGTACTGCAACACCACCCGTTTTCTGGGCATTTGCTATAGCATGAAGCGCCAGGGTGGTTTTCCCCGAAGCTTCGGGGCCATATATCTCGATAATCCGCCCCCTTGGCATGCCTCCCACACCCAATGCCGCGTCCAAAGAAAGCGCTCCGGTTGGAATGATCCTGATATCACGTTTACGACCTGAAGTGCCAAGCCGCATAATTGAGCCTTTCCCATGCTGCTTCTCTATCTGGCTCAATGCATGTTCGATTGCAGAATCTTTGTTTTTCTCTGCTTTTACCTGATTACTCTTTTTAGCCATTGAATTGCTCCTTCTTGTTGTATGAATAATAATGGTTGCTATTTATTCTTCACAAAATAAATAATTCCTTAAATTGTAACTTGGATTATTCATGATTTAAAGGATTTCCCGGATTTTAACTAATGAATGTTTAATGTAATTTCATATATGCTAAGAACTTGCTGTGTGTTGACTGGTAACATTATTATAATGTGTTTTATAACGAATTTTTTAATAGCAATTTCTTCGCACTAATTGGGTTTAAACGAGTTGTGTAATTTGAATATGAATTAATCGGGGTAAGTGCCTTATACTTAAAATATTAAAAATTATAAAAACTAATAAATTTTTCATTTGAAAATTCGAGATCATGTATTATTTTAGTGGGCTTTTTACAAACGACAACACCTTATGTGTCTTGATAAAAGGGTATAAAATAACAGAAATATCAACATATTAACAAAGTAACATCCATCATCATCATGGGTACATGGTACAGAGAAAACAGATTCCTGAAAAAGCTCGGACAGTTCCAGCGATTGGAGCAGATAGGGCTGGGCAGGCTTGAAGCCGGCGGCTATTCCGCTGACTATGCATTATGGAAAATGCTGCAGAAAGGCCGGCTTGCAGGATTTAAATTCGAAAGAAACAAAAGAATCCTCGGCAACATTGTAAGCTTCTATTGCAAAGAATCCAACCTCGTCATAGACCTTCAACACATCGGCCACCGGATGAGACAGAAAGAAGAATTGGAGTGTGATAATACCCTGCAGAAGGCGGGAATAAAAGTTCTGCGGTTTCATCAGGATGTAATATTGGAAAGACCGAACAGTGTTAAGAATTCCATACTTGAGGAGTTATTTACTTCTTCTACCGTAAAATATCAAAAATGAGCCTCTTCTTTATTCCACCGATAACCATTATATAGTTTTACCCTTTATGATTATCTGGTTAAAAATATGGCAATTTATATGGTTTAATAATATATTTAATATATGAAACAACCGGACTTTGACTGGGATTCGGATAAAAACAACATCAATATTGAAAAACACGGGGTTTCATTTGAAGTAGCACAATATGCGTTTCAAGACCCACAACGTGTTATCGCATATGATCGAAAACACAGCACAAGGAAAGAAAAAAGATACTTCTGTTATGGTAAAGTGAATGAGCGAATTGTAACGGTTAGGTTTACAAAAAGAAACAAAAGAACAAGAATATTTGGCGCCGGTTTCTGGCGTGAAGGAAAGGAACTCTATTATGCGAAAAGAAAAATACACTAATGCACCACCTGAAATAAAGAAAGCTATAGAGCAAAGCGAAGTTATCGAAGACTTTCTTCCCCCTCCTGAGAAACTGGTTTTTAAAGAGGATAATATTAAAGTTACACTTGAGCTCAGCAAAAGGAGTGTTAATCTTTTTAAAAGATTTGCAAGGAAAAAAGGATACGGGTATCAACGCATGATCCGTAACCTTGTAGATATATATGCTGAGAAGGTGCTCCACATATAAAAAAAATGTAAGAACATCTATGTAAATTGATCCCCTATTTCCCCTTCTTTTATGATGATTTTTCTGTTTTTTTAATCAGGTTTTGCACCCGTTGATATTGGACTCCGATTTGTTAAATTTAATGTTAAACTTTTTAATAGTGCGCATTTTTAAAATTTTGAATTGACTCTTGTCTTTTCCAAATTATATTAGTTATTGCATGAGAGTGTCCTTTTGATAATGGGGTTGTACTTTAAGGAATGATGGCCTCCTTATTGTACAAGAAAGGGAAGCGCCCGCTTCCCTTTTTATTTTTCATGCGGGGAATTACCATTTCTGTTGTTCGCGCTCTATGTTTTAAAATATCCGGACTCTACATTATATCAATCTATGGCATACCAGTTGCTTTTATTATAACATGCTTATAATAAGGACTCTTTTCATGCGACCTGTAATGTATTTCCCGGATAAAAAAAGGTGTGCTTTTTCAGGCTTAAAAAAGGTCTATTTGACCAAACAGGTGATTTGGAGGAGTAAATGTTGTTTAAGCGGTTTAACTCAAGGTGAAAAATCAAGGCTTTTTTAAAGGTAATAAGTGCCTATTAATAAGTAATAATTGCCCATAATTTGTAAGTAATAAGGAATATAAAACTTTATATAAAGCATTTTATAAAAAATTCTAATATAAACGGGAATTCTTCAATGAAAAGTGCATTTTATCTCTTATTTATCATAATAACAATGACTTATGCATCTGACGATGTGTCGGATTACCTGAAGAAACAGAATGAGGGGATAAGAAGCTTAAGGAAGCAGGAAAAGCAGGGGATGGAACAACAGAGGCGGGAGTTTAGAAAATATACCTATCAGTCAAGGGCAGAGTTTAATACATGGCATGCTTCACGTAAAAAAGAGCTTCAGGAGTTTAAAAAGCAGATAAAAAAATCCTGGGGAGAGTATGTCGAGCCTTCAAATAAGGTCTGGGTTGAATACAGTAAAGACAACACCTCGCTCGCCTCAGTGGATTTTGAAGAAGGTAAAGCAACGCTATCTGTGCTTGTAAATGCAGACGCTTCCAAAGAGCAGATTAAAGAAAAAATCGAAAAAGTGCTCGCCAGGGCGATTACGAGCAAGGGATCAAATGATTATAAGCCTGTTGAAGCGGAAAAGGCAAAGCCGCGGTTTTCAAAGCCCATTCTCGAAAAGCAGGTTGTTGACAATGAGGGAGATGAAATAACGGTAATTGGTGTAAGCAAGTTTGCTCAGGGCCTTGTCGAAGAGGCAAAGACAACAAAGAGAGACGGCAGGTTGAAAGTAGAGGTAAGCTTTGATCTTGCCCCGGACCATCTCCGGAAGAGAATTGAACGGTTCCTGCCTTTCATAAAAAAATATTGCAAAAAATACGATCTCAATCTCGCCCGCGTGCTTGCCACAATTCATACTGAGTCGCAATTTAACCCAATGGCCATATCCTCTGCAAACGCAATAGGGCTTATGCAGCTTGTCCCGGTCTATGGGGGCCGCGAGGCATATAATTACGTGTATGGAACAGATGCAATTCCAAAAGAGAATTTCCTTTACAATCCAGAAAAAAATATTGAGCTTGGATGCGCCTATATTTACCTGCTCAAAAATAGATATTTCCCCTCTGTTGAGAACGAGGAAAAGCAGCGCTACTGTACCATTTCAGCATACAATACAGGCCCGAATAATGTGGCGTACGCATTTACCGGAGAGAGGTCGGTAGGCGGCGCAGTGCCCGTTATTAACAAAATGGAGAGTCCGCAAAAGGTCTATAATCACCTGATACGGGAATTACCATATAGGGAAACGCGGCGCTACCTTGCAGAGGTTACCGGGAGGATGAAGTTGTATAAATAAAAAACTCCTATAAACCCTCTCTCCCGTTAACGGGAGAGGGGATGAGGTTAAAAGTGAACAGAGCATTATATAAAAACAAACCAATACTTCTCATAGCAGCGATTCTAATATCAAGCTGCACCTCACTCTCTTTGCGTGAAAAGGGTAATACCGCCCCCTTATGGGTTAAAAACCACCCCATATCCCGAACCCATTTTATCGGAATAGGCAGTGCAAAGATTGAAGAAAACCTCTATGCAGCCCAGAAGCTTGCCCGCAACAGGGCTCTTCAGGATATTTCCGAGCAGATACAGGTTTCCATTGTATCCGATGTCAGCATCTATGCAAACTGCAAAACGGTAAATAACAAACTGATTACAAACGAAACGCACAGGGAGAGAATAGCTGCTTTTTCCAATGCAGTCCTTGCCGACTGGGAAGAGAAAAGAACCTTTCACAGCTCAAACGGTTATTTCTGGAGCAAGGTTGTGCTAAGCAAAAAGGAATACTACCGGCGTGTCAATGAAAAGATTACCAATGCAACCGAACGGCTCTGTGATATTATTCACAACTCTGCGCAGGGAACTGCAAAGTTCCGGATTCATGCGCTTTACAAGGGATTCGAGATAATCGATGATTTCTTCGGCACGCCTCTCTCGGGCCGGGCCAATGGCAGGCAGGTGCTATTGAACAACGAGCTTGAGCGCTGCATGTCCCGGCTCCTCGAAAGTATTGAAATCAAGCCTACTGTACATCAGGTAACACTCACCTCAAAAGAGCCGGCTCCCCGTGCATTGGGAGTATACGTTTTTCTTGAAGGAGAGATTGACAAATCTTTAGATATATCATGGTCGGCATCTAAAGGCAATGTAAGCCTGAAAAAATTTCCTGCAAAGGCGGACGGCATGCACCCTGTTTTAATCACCTCTCTTCCGGCTTCATCGGGAAACGTTACGATCACGGCAACGCCGGATTTAAAAAACCTGACCTATGACCTCATACGGAGAAAGTTTATTCTCCCCTCCGGCTCTTTTACCATAAACCGCGATAAAGCGCAGGTGTTTATTGATAACAAAAACGGCTTTTGCTGGTCCCTTGCGGAAAGGCTTGAAGGCAGGTCTGCAATCACCATTGTATACAGCAGAAAAGAGGCGGAATTCATACTTAAATCCGATTTTACAAAGGGAAACAACGCGGCCATTAAAAACAGTATACATGTAGCAAACGGCCATCTTTCAATAGTGCTTTGTGCAAATAGCGGCGAGGCTGTCCTGGACTACAATCGGACAATCCGGGCTACCGACGGCATTTCATCTGCCCGTGCCCTGGAGAATACACAGAAATACGCTCTTGATGTTGCAGTGAAAGAGGTTGAGCGGATTTTTTAATATAACGAGTGCAAAGGCATATAAAAAATGCGACGAATCTTATCCACCATGGGTATCTTAACAACTGCGCTATCGCTATTTTCACAGCAACCTCAATATACCATTGACTCTTTTACTGCAAATGCCCGCTCAATCCCCGTTTCAGGCAACACCATTATCGAGCCTCTCTCCGGCGATACCCTCACCCGCATTGACGAGCCGCCCCAGCTCAATCCCGGAGAAATAATCCTTCGCCGCCGCTTTGGCCCCGATGAATACGGCCTCTACCTCGGCAAAAGAGACAAGGAGTCCTTTACCAGCCTTTCGGCTTTCGCACCGCCCCGGGGCCTTACCACCCGGAACTTCATGTACCGCAGGCTATACATGCAGGAAACCGACAACCCGAACATGGACATGACCAATGTATACTTTGACAATGATTATATCTACGTGGAAAACGCTGCAAAAATTTTCTACTTCGAAGGGGGCTGGAAAGAGATCCGCCTGATAGATCAGAGCGGTACAATGCTGTCCGTTACATCGTACCCGCTAAAGGCAACTGTTATTATTGACGGGGTTGAAAGGGGCGAAACACCGCTGACAATCAAGACCCTGCCTGGCTCCTTTGTCATAGTAAAGGTAGTGAAAGAGGGATATTACCAGCGGGAATCGTTCCTGAACCTTTCTACTACTCCGTATATGGAAAAAAATTTCATCCTGCAAAAGATGATAGAATCCACAGAAGGCGCCTACGTTAATCCGGAATCATATACCACGGAAGATGAAGAGAGCCTCAATGAGCTTGACAAGCAGATAATAAAGCTGAAAAATAAGATAGAGACACAAAGGGAGGAGAATGAAGAGGCCCTTACCCGGTTTGACAAAGAGTTCCCTCCGTTCCCTCCGCAGGGTGAATTTGAAAAGACCGCGGATTTCCTTCAGCGAAAAGAGCTCTACGAGCAGAAAAAAAAGAGCGGTAAGATGGCTGTCATGCTCGAAGGCGAGCCAAAGGTTCACAAACTCGAAGGCGACCTCCATAAATTGACAAAATACCACGCGGAGATCGAAAACAGGCTTTACTACCAGTACCTGCCTGCAAACATTTTACATTTAAGCCGCTATGAACCTGACCTTGAATATTTTCCGGTTGATATCAGGGTTGATAAGGGCGGCCACAGCTTCACCTTTTCAGGGGTTATCCAGATACCGCTTTCCATGGCGCCGGAGTTTAAACAAAACCTCAGTGAAGGAAGGCTTAAGCTTACTTACAGAAACAGAATATTCAAACAGGAACAGGAAGCGGCTAAAACAAAAATTCTTTACGAGTATTCCAAGATAAGCGTTCTTTATAAGGGCGGAGAGCTTGTGCTTGAGGGAAAATGCACCTTCCCCGGCAGGAGTGAAGTTAGAGAGGCCGTTGCCGGGTTGCCTGAAGATACAACAAAGATCCAGGAGGAAGAAGAGTAATGCCAATGACACAAAGTGTTTTAAAGGTACTGATTCTACGGGTAATAATTATTACTCTCCTGGCTGCTTTGCCGTTATTTGCCACATTCGAATCCGACATGGAAACACTTGCCATGAATATGGCCAAAACACTTAAACTGTCTCCTCAAACATCAATCAGCATGACAACCATTCCGGAAGACAAGTCCTATATGCTGTCAATGGTTCCGGTCTTTAATGCAATAAAAAAGCACCTTACCCCTTATGTCAATGAGGTGCGGCTGCATTCCTTCCGCGGAGAGGAGAATGCCATACTTCGTTCAATGATTTTATCCGGCAGCTCGGAATACGCACCGATTAATATCCGTGAGCGCCGGGCGGATTCGCTTGTCCTTACCGGATCATACTACCTGATTGACGGCTCTTTTGATAAAGTAAACTTTATAATCACGGTGATCAACCTTCAGTCTCAGACCCTTTTTCAAAGCCTTGAATACACCGTTTCAAAGACAGACTGCCCTCCCGCAATCAAACGTGAGATTTTCAGTAATCTTCATAATAAAGAGGCGTTTGCGGAAATTGAGTATCGTGGCCGGGTGATAAAAAAGCTAGACAACATCTTCAACAGCGCGAACAACAACCTTCTCGCTTATCCCGCCGAATACCGCTTTGACAAGCGGCATCCGTATGCAATTCAGTGGCAGGTTGACATCCTCAAAGAAATCATGTCGCTTAAATATGCCATAAGCTTTAACCGGACCTGTAAAAACAGTATTATTCTCGAGCCTGCCGGTGCCCTGATTTTTATTCGCGATGGAAATGAGCGGCAGGTTGATAACGTTGTTGAAGGGGAGCCGCTTCTTCCCGCGGAATTTCTCGAAGAGTTCGACTCCCTCTATTACCTGCACTCCTCTCCCCACACCGGTGCTTCTCAAACACGACTTGAGAAAAAATGTTACGCCACCGTACGGGAAAAAACAATCCGGGATCGCATACATGAAACATTCAATACATACTATCCCGGGCTTTTTTCACCCTTTAACTATGATATGCTTGACAAAATATTCGTTGAAAAGGCCCATCCCTCAATTCTCGTCGGCACCAAACTCTCTTCCGACCCCCGAACCGGCAGGGAGACGGTTACATACCGGTGGCACTCGAAAAAGAGCTGGCTCATCGGCCTTCTCAAAGCGCACTTACAGAGAGAGCGCACATTTGACATTGACACCAGAGTAATGGGCGTTTTTAATGACAATCTCGATCCGCACCGCTACTGGGCGGTTATCCTGCAGAAATGGAACACAATGGACAGGCATGGAAAGGTTGTCTATGAAGACGACGGCTTCTTAATAGTCAACTTTGACTTCAGGGCTGATTTATCCCTGAAAGATTTTAAAGTACACTACCGCCTCTGGTTTTACAACTATCAGTATGATGATATTGAGCTCGGTATTGCACGCCATGAGAAGCTCGTGTATGATATAAACAAGCATTTTGTAAATGGAATGGGAGGTATTGATACTGAGCTGAAAAACGCGATGCGTGATTTTATAATTGACAGGATCCGTATGGTAAACAGTGAATATACAAGCAAAAAGGTAACAGATAATAAGTCAGAAATACATGCAGGAAAACGATAACCGATGGAATTAATGACCTTTTTCAACGGCAGATATCTGCTCTCTGCTTCTGTCAGAAAGGAGGGATGCGTAAAAAGAATAATTGTCAATAACCAATGGTCAATTGTCAATTATTCATTCTATTTCTTAAAGTTAAACCCTCTGGAAAATCTCTTTAACTATGAGATATATAATTATAAAAATTTTA
>JAUXBV010000322.1 GCA_030619215.1 Fibrobacterota bacterium
CAAAACTCAATACAAGGATTTTTAAACCTCAACTGGATATTATGCTGACAAGTGAAACTGCAAAATATCCCATGCAGGACTGGTCGCTTTCCAGTGTTGCATCCTTTAAATTATTTGATTTCTGGGGGCATGGTGATCTTCTTGGGTTGGGTGCAGGCATTTGTTTTGATCGACTTATCTCTAAAGATAAATTTTATACCACTCCCACTGAAGGTAAACCAGGTCAAGAGAATATATTTTATGCAGATACTACTTATACTTTCGTAGGTATAGACCCCATCACTTTAGACTCTCTTTGGGAAACATCTCTGGAAAATGAAAAACATTATACCTTTGCAGGTACAAAAGCTGCTTTTAGATTTTGCTTTGACCCAAAAGCCTTTTTTGACTGGGAGAATATCTTTACTGAAGATGATTTAAAAATATATACAGAGTTTGGTATCCTTGGCTTTAAAAATTATCCGGACATCGAAAGCCCGGAGGATACTGCAGACTATATTTCAAGCTACTATGCCTTTCGTAAAGACAGAATACCGAGAATGATCGGTATTAATGTACCGATTTTTCCTTTTATTCACATCTTTGACGTCGTATCTGTAGAACTGGAGTGGTTTGATACACCTTATATTCTTGGCTATGAAGAAGCTTTCAAACAGGGGTGGCCAAAGCCTGTTGAGAAGGATATTAAAAAAACAAAATTCTACTGGTCGATTTACGCAAAGAAAAATTTAGGCCCCTTTAAATTTGTGACTCAATTCGCCAGAGACCACACGCATCCTGTTGTCCTTAATTTTAATTATACGGAATGGAATGATGTGCTTGTCGAGAGTGACCACTGGTGGTGGGCTGCTAAAATTGAATTCGGTATTTAATAAAGGTATATGTATGATAATAAAAAACAGCATTATAAATACTCTTTTGATTCTGCTTGCAACCGCGGGATTCTTTACCATAGAAGCAGGATCCAAAGTTATCGGTGTCAGTCTGATGACCCGTGAGCATCGGTTTTACCGCGACCTCGAGAACGGTTTAAAAAAGGAAGCTGCAAAAAAGGGATATAAGCTCATCGTAAAATACGGTGAATTCGATATTGAAAAACAGGTCGTTCAGATCAACGAATTTATTGCGAAAAAGGTTCATGCCATAATCCTTGCGCCCTGCAACTCACGGGCAATCGGAAGGGCGATTGCAAAGATCAATACGGAAGGCATACCGGTCTTTACCGTTGATATTGCAAACAACTCTCCCCAGGGTAAGGCCGTCTCTCACATTGCCTCAGACAACAAGGAAGGAGGGCGCCAGGCTGCTCAGATGATCTCAAACGCCCTTAACGGCCGGGGAAAAATAGTTATCATCAATCACCCTGATGTCACCTCAGTATTTGACAGGGTTGTTGGTTTCAGGGAGGAAATGACCAAGCATCCTGACATCAGGATTATTGCCGATGTGCCGGCATGGGGGCAGCGTGACAGAGCCATGGCGATCATGGAAGAGATACTTCTCATGGTTCCGGATGTGGACGCGGTATTCGCTATCAATGACGACTCCGCCCTCGGCGCCCTTGACGCGTGTGAATCAGCCGGAAAAAAAATCGTCATCGTAGGATATGACGCCACACCGGAAGCCAAGAAAGCGATTTTAGACGGTAGAATTTACGGCGACGTGGTTCAGTACCCGAACAAAATCGGCTCGATAGCTATACAGACGATACATGATTACTTCAATGGTAAAAAGGTATCGTCCAAGATTCTGGTACCGGTTGGCGTTTATAACAAGCAGGGGCAGGTAAACTCCCTGTCAAAAAAGTAAATGATAAAATAGATACCACATTTTCATCTTATCCTTTTCTATTCATCATGCATGGTTAAAAATCCATGCATTTTTTATTAATAACAAATAATTTTTCATGTTAATACTCCAGCGTTTCTTAAAATGGTGATATATACAGCAAAGTATTTCAGAAAATGGACAAAAAGGTGAGAAAAATTTGCGAAAATCCTTTTTTCAGCGTAAATTATAATACAAATACCTGAATTAGCAAAATTTTATACTTATACCTTGCTTTATAAATTTTATTATCAGATTTAAAGTGTTAAAATTGGAGGGGCCAATGAATAAGTGTTTAAAAGCACAGTTTCTCATGCTATTATTTTTCTCCTTCCTATTTGCCGTACCTGAGATAAATAAGCCAGCACCGGATTTTACTATTTATAATCTTGAAACCGGCGACTCTATAACTCTCTCGGATTTTCGGGGAGAAAAGGTGGTACTCCTCATTTCAGGCAACCTGTGTTGAGGCCCTTTCGTTAATGCCGCGCGGGATCGCGAAAGTCTTTATCAGAAATATAAAAACAACTCTTCTTTTGCAATGTTTGATGTGTATGTAAAAGAGACCCACCCTGACATGAATTTCCAGCCAAAAACATTTGAGCAACGGTTACAACTATATGAGGAATATCAGCAGGAATATGGTATGACTATTCCTACTCTTATTGATAATATGAAAAATGAATGGTTAAATCTATATAAACCCGGGCCGACCGGCTGTGTTTTGATAGATAAAAGAGGGATTGTTATTTTTACGATTCAGTTTGTCATGTCGGCAAACTCCTATTCCACTATAGACAATGAGGTTTCAAAACTACTGAATGCTATCGATCAAAATACCTTAACACAAAACAATGACAGTAATACACCCGGCAACTCATTCTCAATCAGTCAATCAAACAGCGGCAGGTTTTCAGTTATTACCCCTACCATGGAACCGCATAGCGTGGAGGTATTCAGTGTCCGGGGAGCGCGAATTTTTTCAAGCAAAGGTTTTGGCTCAACCACCTATACAATCAATGAACCGTTTTCTACGGGGAAATATTTGTTCAGAATAAAATCTAATAACCAGGTTATAGTAAAACCGATGATTTTACACAAGTAATACAATACCGGAATACCTCAAGTATAATGAATTAAAAGACTCCGGCCTGGAGAAAAGCATGAAAAATAAATCACTCTTACTTTGTACCCTATTTACCTGTTTCTGTTTTGGTCAGGAAACTACCTGGTTCTGGCAGAACCCTCTCACGCAGGGCAACACCCTTAAAGCTCTTCATGTGTTTGATCAGGATAACGTTATTGCTGTTGGAGGAAATACTGTGGTAAGCACCTCTGACGGAGGGAATACATGGTATGCCCGGAGCCTTGACAGTTTACTATCAGCAGGCCTTGAATCACTCTTTTTCATAGATGCCAATACAGGCTGGAGCGCAGGTAAAAACGGCGCTATTCTTAAAACTACAGATGGCGGTACAACGTGGAAAGTACAGGAGAGTGGAACACAAAACCGGCTGTCCTCGATCCTTTTTCTTGATTCAGAAACAGGGTGGATAGCGGGAGAAAAAGGCACGTTTCTTAAAACAACTGATGGGGGTAGTAACTGGGATTCCCGGAACCTTGGAGATTCCTTAAATATAGAAGATATCTATTTTTCCAGCCCGGATAAAGGCAGCCTTGTCGGGTGGAGTGACTTCAGCGGTTATACGCTGTATACCTCAAACGGCGGGAGTTCATGGAGCATAAAAGAGAGTGACGAGAATAGAAATTTATTTGCCTCCTATTTTTTTGATGCGAATACCGGGGTTGCTGTTGGAGAATGGGGCATGGTCCTTAAAACAACCAATGGTGGAAATTCCTGGACCAAGCAGAGCAATTCGGGAGGAGACCTATTGTATGATGTTTCCTTCAGTGGTAACCAGACTGGATTCGCATCCGGGCAATCCGGTATAATACTTAAATCAACCAATGGTGGCGGATCATACAGCGGATTGACCAGTAATACGGAGAAAAATCTTTACGCTGTGGGCTTAGCCAATACCAGTACAGCATGGGCAGTTGGAGAGGCCGGTATAATACTTAAAACGACAAATGGCGGATCATCATGGAGCGAACAGAGTGATGGTGTACTGGAACATATGTATTCTATATCATGCATCGATTCTTCAACTGCATGGGCTGTGGGTATTTTAGGTATAATTCTTAAAACCACAAACGGGGGCGCGACATGGGAGCAGCAATCCAATGATTCGATAAACCCTCTGCATTCAGTTTACTTCACAGGTGCGGATAAAGGCTTGAGTGTCGGATGGTACGGAATAATTCTCAGGACTGTAAACGGCGGGTCAAGCTGGAGCGTGCAGAACAGCGGCACCATAAGGAATCTGAACTCTGTCTTTTTTCCCACAAACACTGCCGGCTGGGCAGTTGGCAATAAAGGCGTAATAGTTTTTACATCGGATGAAGGCTCGAAGTGGGAAGAGCAGACCAGTAATTCAACAGAAGATCTGAACTGTGTCTATTTTATGGATGAGAATACGGGGTGGATTTGCGGTAATGGAGGCGTAATTCTCAACACAACAGATAAAGGTTCAATGTGGGAGAGCCAGGCCAGTGGCACAACAGAGAATTTGCATTCCGTTTATTTTGTGAATGAGAGTGCGGGATGGATTGTTGGCGACAAAGGGATAATACTTTTTACTGAAAATAAGGGATTACAATGGGACAAGCAGGAAAGTAGCACCTACGCTGATCTAAATTCAGTATGCTTTACTGATCCGGAAAAAGGGTGGGCAACCGGCAATGAAGGTACAATACTTAAAACCACTGATGCAGGTGAAACCTGGAAACAGATACAAAGCGGTACATTAAATGATTTATACTCTGTCTGTTTTTCACAGGTAAAAACAGGGTGGATTGCCGGTGAAAACGGAACAATTATTAAAACGGTTACGGGTGGCTCCACTGATATTAACGATGATAAATATTTTTCAAATAACTCTTGCCACTATGTCCATGTTAATAATTATTCATCTTCTTTGTCCGGTAGTAAAATTACTATTTTTTATGGAGTAATGCATCCATCTTTTATCAATTTAAAAGTTTATGATATGAGTGGAAGGGAGATACAGACCTTGGTAGCCGGATTCCGGAATAAAGGTCATTACTCTGTTCATTTCAACACAGGAAAAATTCATAGCGGTTTGTATATCCTGAAATTGGATATAGGTTCATTTAAGTTGTCAAAAAAGGTATATGTTTTA
>JAUXBV010000377.1 GCA_030619215.1 Fibrobacterota bacterium
TAGGTTATATGGCCAGAAAAACTCCCATGCTTATTTTTATTCCACTTTTACTTTCTGCAGGAGAAATTAGAAAAGACTACTATTTCAATGAACCGGTAGTTAAGGGTGGAATAGCTTATTTAGAAGAATGCCGTACTATACGGAAAGCTTTTGCTCCATCCGTGGCAGTTAAACCGGTCAGGCTCTATCTGCCCTATGGCCGGAAAGCTGTTTCTTTCAGTGTCGAATATGACGATCCGATACTATTAAACGGGAAGTATGATCTTATTCCATTTATACCCGGGGCAAGGATCACTGGAAAACCGCAGGAAAAATCCCGTACACGCAAAGCAGATATTTATTCAAACAACAGGTTTTACCCCCTTTCTGTCAAGTCAGAACTGTTTTCAACGCAATATAAGAACGGCCACAGCATCTTCTATTCTACGGTAAACCCGGTTCAGTACAATCCGGTTACCAAAGAGATCAGATATTTCAGAAGGATTTCCATTTCAGTGCAGACAGGTTATACACAAGCCCCACCTTATAAATGTAATGCACTTATACGTAGCCAGCTAAAACAACTTGTTGACAACCCGGAGAGAGTTCGCTACCTGAGAGACAGTGACAGGGCAGCTGATGATTATGAATATTTAATAGTAACACCGGATGCCCTGAAAGATTCATTTGATAGTTATACTGCCTTTAATACAAGAAGGTGCCTTCGAACAAAGATTCAAACAATTGATTATATAAAGGCAAATATAAGTGGCGTTGATGATGCTGATAAACTCAGAAACTATATAATTCAGGAGTATACCAACCACAATATTGTCTACGTGCTGCTTGCCGGTGATGATGATAGCGCTGATGTTAATGATATTCCACATCGTGGAATGCGCTCTGAAGCTTATGATTATGGGACAGATTACTTTGATGACAAAGATATTGCTGCTGATTTGTATTATTCATGCCTGGACGGGGACTGGAAAAACGGCAATACTTACTATGGGGAATATGGCAGCGAGGATATCGGGTGGGAAGTCTATGCTGCCCGTTTTCCGGTGGATGACGCAACCGAATTAAATAATTTGATTAATAAAACCATTAAGTATTCTGAGCAGCCGGTTGCAAACGAAGTGAAAAATAATTTACTTGCAGGTGAATACATGTGGGGAGCTCCTAGCCATCCTGTAGAGTGTTGGGGAAAGCACTTAATGGTGCAACTTAACGGGACATGTACCGCGAACAGCTACACAACCACTGGATTCCCGACCTGGAACACAACCACGCTTTACGAGAAAGATGCCAGTTGGACAAAGGAAAACCTGATTACTACCATCCAGAATGATAAAATTTCATGGATCGATCATGTGGGGCATTCAAATAATACCTATGTTTTAAAGAATAATTCAACCGATGTAACGCACACTAACTATACAAACGATGGCACAAATGCAAATTTTTTCATTATCTATACCCAGACCTGCTATTCAGGATCATTTGATAACAGACAAACTAATGGTAGCTATAATACTAATGACTGCATTGGTGAACAATTTACTGCCGGGATATCAAACGGGGCGGTTGCATATATTGGGTATTCGAGATATGTTTACAATGATGACGGAACAATGAGCGGTGATGGTACGGACGGCTCAGGCCAGAGATTTCACCGATATTTTCATGACGCAATTTTTAATAAGAAGATTCACCATCTGGAGATGATGAATGCCTATACCAAAGAAATAAATGCTGATATTATTATCACCGACAGTATCACTAGTAATAGCACCTACTATGGACAAATGAAATGGTGCGCCTATGCTTTAAATATTCTTGGTGATCCTGCTCTTTCTCTATGGACAGATACACCCGACTCTCTGGACCCGGTGTATGATACCCTGTTAACCGATTCATCCTTTGAAGTGCAAACGCCCTCCTATTCCTGGGTTGCCCTGTGCGCTCAAACACAGAGAGACGACAGTATTATCTGCACACAAATGACAGACTCCGAAGGAATCTGCGTTATTGATGATCAGGTTCTGGCAGATTATGTAGGAGCAAATCCGGGAACACTGCTAAAGGTAAATATAAAGGCACACAACTATTATCCATATCAGGGGAATCTGTACATCAGTGCAGCCGGTGCAATCACGGTATCAAGTCCAAACGGTAGTGAGCAATGGGAACGAGGACAACAGTATGATATTACCTGGAGCGATAAAATTAATGATAATATTAAAATAGAGTTGTATAAAGGCGGGGCTCTGCATTCAACCGTTGCAAGCTCAATACCCAGCACAAGCCCCCACTCGTGGACAATCTCCGATACTATTACGCCTGCCTCTGATTACCGGATAAAGATTACCAGTGTGGCTAACGCAAATGTAAATGATACGAGCAATAATAATTTTGTTATTTATGAACCAATTTTAATAACCTCCCACCCTGTAAACGACACGGCATTAGCAGGAGGAACTGCGGGTTTCGGTACGGCAGCGACCGGATACAACCTTACCTTTCAATGGCAGAGAAACGATGGGGGTTGGCATGATGTTGCCTCAGGTGGAGATACCACCGGTTATTCTTTTACCGCTGCTTCGAATGATAATGATGTATGGTTCCGGTGTGTAATTAACTCAGGGCCGATAGCTGACACAAGCGATTCCGCAATATTGAAAATCGGCACGCTCCCTTCAGTACCCGATCAATTCTCTACGGATACGGTATTAGCTGTAAACGGCGACCTGACACTGACCGGCTCGGCTACAGCATTCCCGATACCGTCATACGAGTGGTTTTTTATTAGTCCGGTAACACAAACGCCTGTTTCAAAAAGCACGGGAGCCACACTGTCGTTAACCGGCATGGACAAGGGAGACTCGGGAACCTATTACTTTGTCGCAACCAATTCCCTCGGAAGCACCCCCAGTGATTCAATCTTTGTGCATGTACTTACTCCGGTGAGTATAGTGGTGGACCTACCAACAACATATACGGCAGTTAACGGAGGCGAGGCGCTTTTCAGTATCGATGTTGCCGGAGACGGCACAATGAGTTACCAGTGGTATCAGGGTACCACTGCAATGCCCGGCGAGACAAACAGCAGTTTCCGTATCGATACGGTAGACTCTGCTGCCCATCATGGAAAAACCTATTACTGTGAAATTGCCAATACACATCTTGGTATGACTGTCGGGACAGGAAAGAGTGTAACGAGTACCCTTATAGTAAGTAAATTATACAATCCTTTCAAGGTAAAGGCAGAACGCCTGAATGCAACACAGATTAAAGTGACACTGTGGAGCGATGTTGACATTTCAAGTTTTCCCTCAACGCAATCCCCTGAGCCGTGGGCGGATTCCGTCTGGGTCATGTATAAAACAAATGATTATGCGGCAGATACATCAGAAGCACTGGCAATAAAACGGTATTCAATAGATGCCATTAAGCAGGCTGCAGTTGATGATTCGGTAGTAGAGGACATAGTAACGGTTGGCGAACTGCAGGGGCAACATGACTCATGCTACTGGTTTAACTATACTGTCTTATGGTATGATCCCGGTAATGAAGATATTCTTTTGGAGCCCTTTACAGAGGCAAACAGGGTGTTCATGTTTGATACATTAACACCAAGCAACCCCCTTGCGGTAAATGGAGAATATTTTGATAAATCAGATTCAGCACGCCTTATTATTGAAAACATTTCCCTGCTCAATGCAACTACCGACAGTTCAGCAGTATTTCAATGCAGCAGGTATCCCACGTATACACCGCTTCTGTTGGATGACACTGTTTCAGTTTCTGTTTTAATGGCAGCAGGGAATAAGGATACTATTATTGCCCATAACCTGGGCGCCCTTCCTATTGAAACTGACACTGCCTATTGCAGGTGGTTTGTTATTGGGAAGAATACGAAACCCTCAACCAATAAGACCTCCGATTTTATTATAGGCTGGGACCGTCCCGTATATTCGGGGCAACTGCATGCAGATACAACAGACAGGGCGGACCAGGCACAGCTCTCATGGGACAGCCCTGCTTTGGGAACGGACAGTATCCGTATCTGGTGGGATACCCAGAAGATCCCCCTTACCCATGACATTTCCCTTCCTATTGGGCAAGCTTTCTATGTGTCAACATCGGTTTTGAAAGATACACTCAGCAACTTGAACCCCGAGACAATGTACCACTTCGGGCTACAAATTTTCAAAGATATGATGTGGTCAAGCGTTACCGCACTTTCCAGTGATTCGGTAAAGACGCCTAACGCAGACCCTTCTTTAATAATTCCGAATCAGATAACCATTGATACCTCCTGGTTTGATACATCTTTTAACTTAATAAATATTGGATGGTCTGTTGATACTACCGACTTAACTACGGACAGCACCTACCTCCAATATGGACATTCTTATAGTATTGACCAGGATGCTTTTAAAACGACCCAGCCGTCTCAGTGGA
>JAUXBV010000297.1 GCA_030619215.1 Fibrobacterota bacterium
GAATAAATGTTATAGCTATATTTCCTATAATACTTTCTAAGGAAATGTTATGAAAATTTTTTTACCAATACTGTGCAGTGCAGCTGTTACCTTTGCTCAATTTAACGAAGCGCAAAGTCCTTCCTCTTCCCGTGTAAAAGACCTTTCTACTGTTTCTACTTCATTCACCGATAAAAATAACTACAACACATTCAGCCATGCGTCCAATCCGATCGGCATCTTTGAAACCGAAGACGCTCTTTTAAGTTTCGCCATAGGCCACAGGTACCTCGGCTGGAAAAACAAATCAAACCTCGATTCTTCCCGGCTTGCAAATTCTTTTATTATTCCGCGGATACTTGTTGGTGCATCGGATAAAATTTATCTGGGCCTTAACTATTCATTAAACCCTACTTCCAGAACCGATGAATATGAAAAACTTTCTATGCCCTATAACAGATTCGGCCTGTTTCTGATTGGCCAGACCGAAGACGGAAGATTCCAGTTTGGCATTAAAGGGCAGGGTTATTACGGAAAAGAAGAATCGAATCAGTATGACAGTTCGCGTATTATCATGGGTGTTGATGAGGTTGGGGTCTGCCTTGGCAGCAAACTGCATGAAATAGTTCAGCTTAATTTTTATGCTCATGCCGCAGGTTTTTTCGATTCACTCTTCACCAAAGACTCTGCGTATATAGATACTATATGGCAGCAATGGCCTCAGGAGCGCTTTGCATGGCTCCAGCTTCCACAGATTGACGTGTCCATTGATTTGGGTATGGATGATTTTCCTTACATGAGCAACTTCTGTTTTACCTATGCGCGGCATAACTTTGTTTATACACTCAAGGCAAATAATGTATGGTTACCAAACAGTAACTTTCACCAAATTGCAGGTAACAATAATGAACAATGGTCAGACGCAGACCCAATCGTTACGGACAGTATCGGCTGGCACTGGCAGAATCTCTGGGATATTAAAATTAACGAAATCTTCGGCCTGAACCCTGCTTTACAATTCGGATACTGGCACAATAGATGTAAGAGAATGGAGCCGGGCTCAGACAATCATCCTATTAATTACGATGGTGAAAAAAAAGGATATACCTGGGAAACCAAATCATTCCGGTTTGGCCTGGGTAATACTTTTTTACTCCAAGAATTTGCAAAGATCTGGTTTGAGTACTCACATGCGACCCTAAAACTGGACATAACCGGTAATCAGATAACTGCTGAAGAACCTAAAAAAAGCGGATATAACCGTATCGGCTTTGGTTTTACTACTGATATCGACAAACTGCCCTTTTTAAATATGCCTGAATCTGTAGAACTCTTTTTTACTTTTGGGCTCTTATTTCTGCAGGAAAATGAACTTTATACAACCTATCGATTAGAACCTTTCCGCTATATGTATGATATAGGCATCCAAACCCAATTATACCGCTACCAGCCCTGGGAAGTTATGAAAAATGAATTAAAAACATCAAATGTCAGCTTTGGCCTTGGAGCTTCTTTTTTAGATAAAATATTTGAAACAGGCGTCCATCTGGGAATTCTTCGCCAGGAATATACAAAAGGAAGGGATGAAAAATTTAAAGGTTTGGAATTCGGTATTGATTTGAAGTATAATATTCTTTCAAAATAAGTAATAAAAAAAGGTGTAGCAGAATAAACAATCAACCTTTTAATACCGGCGTGAATGAAAAAGAAAAAATGGCAGTCCTGAAAAAAACGAGTGAATTAAAGATATAACAGGAAAAAGGATTATTATTTAAAATACAAATGAAGATGTGTGAATGAACTTATTGTTTTATATGAGAAAGAATGCACATTAAATTATTTTTACGATTTGAAGGATAAAAATCAAAATCTCTCTGCTCTTTTTATTGAAAAAATTAAAATCATTAGCAGGAGCTTGTAATATTTACTATATTAGAATGGGATCAATTCGCTATCGAATTGTGATAAATAATGTTTTTAACTCTAAAGAAAATTAACTATATATTATTAACTGTTTTCCTTGGGAGCGAAGGAGTACTAATATGAAAAAGTTTATTATACTTTCCTTCTGTTTTATCGTATTTCTTGTTATCGCCGGGTGTAGCGTTAGTAAAAAAGCATTAAATGATGCGGAAAAAAGAATAGAGGCTCTAAAATCAAAAGGTGTACCGGACAGTTCTCTTTCCCGGGCAAAGGTTTTCCTTTATCAAGCTACAGATGCAAAGATGCGTGGTAACAGGGGACTTTCACGGCTTTCTGCAGACTCAATGCGCATTCTTATTGCACAGGCCGAATCACAATACAAGGACGATATGAACCGTCTGAAACCCTGGATTGCATCCAAGAAAAATTTTATTGCTAATGAAACAAAAAATCTCACAGGGCTGCACAAAAAACACCTCGATAGTTTAATAGGGGTTATTGACTCTTATATCACAATGAATTGGCTTCTCCAGGCAGAGGCACATATTAAAGGATTAATAAACTACCTCCCGAAACTGAAATCCGACGAAGAACGGGCTGCAGAACTCAGAACCAGAATTCCCGGCACATGGATATGCTCCCAGGTAACAAAGCATTCGGAGGATAAATCGGTTCATGCAGTGGAGAAGAAAATATTTTCATTCAGCGGTAATGGGACCACAAAACTGATTGAAAATAAAAAGGGAAAGAGTACTCCCTATTTCAAAGAGGACTGGGAATTTGTTTCAAACGGAAGGTGGGATGTCAAAGGTGACACCATCGTTCTTTTTATTGACAGGTTCAAAGCGGCAAAACAGGACTTCTGGGATAAGAAGGAAGTAAAAGGCAGGCAACAGTGGGTTAAAACAAGCCACGAGAGGTATGATTCCAGCATTACTGACGGCTCCCAGGACAGATTTATTATCTTTGAGGATCTGAAAAAGGATTTTGACAGAAGATAAACTTTACCTATACTTCTTAATTGTAAAAAGCCACCTTTTCAAAGGTGGCTTTTTGTTTATCCATTTAGATGGATAAATATCCCACATGGGGATAATTCATATTGAAAATACCCTAAAGGGCACTTTGTACCCTAAAGGGCACTTTGTACCTTAAAGGGCACTTTGTAATTTTTCTAATATTCATTTATGAGTAGAAGCGGAATGGCTTTTGCAAATCCCTCCGCTTAACTCATCTTTATAATGATTACCGATTGATAATACTTTACAAATCAATATAAACACTCCAGTGATGAAATAATCGAAATATAGACAGGAAGGAATCGGTCAAAGATATTCGGCTCCGACCAGAATGCTACCCGGACATTGTAGGTATCAATAGTAAAAAAGAATTCGATATACTGCAGTCCTAACTTGCAATATTTCCATTTTACCACCGGTTTATCTTTAATCAGCATATCAACGAGACCCGAATCTGCGGTTATATAATCTTTATTTAATCTTCTGATTGTCTCTGCATATTCCTGTGTTGATGCGTTCAGGTTAGCCGCAACCGCACTCACTCCATGCAACCCGTCTGTCGTTGTTCCCGCGAAAAGAAGCTCCACACCTATCTTCTGGTACCTGCGGACCTCCTTTTGTATACCCCTCTCCATTTTATTCGGGTCGGTCCCTATTTCCCAATTCCTCCGAAAAGTCAACGAGAAGCGAATTGTCTTATTCTCATAGATATGATCCTCAATAAAATAGGAGTCGGGATAGAATTCCTTTATCGGGCCTGCACATTTAACCAGTAAGAGGGCAGTGGCAAGGACAAATAAATACCTCACGTGTTATTACCCCGAAGAATAGGCTGGTCAGTGCTTCTTCTGAGCTTGGTATACCGTGAAATTTCGGCGCCCAGAGTTCTGAGCCGTTCATCGATTCTTTCGTAACCCCGGTCAACCTGGTCAATATTGTGAATAATACTTCTCCCTTCTGCCGCAAGAGCCGCTATTAAGAGAGCCATACCTGCGCGTATATCGGGAGAGCTGATATTTGAACCGTAAAGGCGTGAAGGCCCGACAACCACAGCCCGGTGAGGATCGCACAAAACAATCTGAGCTCCCATGGATATCAGTTTGTCAACAAAAAACAGCCGCGATTCAAACATTTTTTCATGAATCAGGCAGGTTCCCATTGACTGAGTAGCCGTAACCAGAATGATTGAAGTAAGGTCAGCAGGGAAACCGGGCCAGGGGCTGTCTTCTATGCGGGGAATCGCCCCTCCGAAATCTTTTTTTACGCAAAGCTCCTGACTGTCCGGGATATGTATTGTTTTCTGATCGTGATTTACCTCTGTGCGGACGCCGATTCGCTCAAACTGGCAAAGAATCATCCTCATAAAACGGGTATCAATATTGGTAATCGTTATATCCGAATTTGTGGAAGCAGCAAGGCTTATTAAGGACCCCGCCTCTATGTAGTCACTACCTATTTCATGATTTGCGGGGCTGAAATTAACCGTTCCATGTACCGTTAAAACATTCGAGCCAATCCCTTCAATTGCAACGCCCATTTTCTGCAGGAACCTGCACAATCCCTGCACATGGGGCTCACAAGCTGCATTGGTAATTACTGTTGTCCCCTTTGCACCGGAAGCAACAATAACAGCATTTTCCGTAGCAGTTACCGATGCCTCATCAAGGTAGATTTCAGTGCCTTTAAGCCCCTTTGAAGCATCAAGGGTATAGGAAAAACACTCTCCGACATCATCCATTTTTTCCCTTTTTAACTCTATTTTTGTGCCTAACGCTTCAAAAACATTAAAATGGGTGTCAATACGTCGCCTGCCAATAGTATCCCCGCCCGGCTGTGGAATGATTGCTTTCCCTGTCCTCACTAAAAGTGCTGAGGTAAAAAGAATAGAGCCTCGTATTCGGGTGGAAATCTCAAGAGGAAGAAGGGATGTTGATAATTTTGATGCAGTTATGGTCACTGTCCCGTCAACAAGAGGTGAAACTGAAGCGCCGAGTTCCGTGGCAATCTTCAGCATATCTTTTACATCGCCGATTTCAGGTATGTTGGTAAAAGTAACAGGGCTTTTACATAATAATGCTGCTGCAATAAGCGGTAGCGCTTCATTTTTATTTCCAGAAACAGCAATCCGGCCTGAAAGTTTTCTTTTACCCTCTACAACAAATGAGCCCATTTTTACCCCATTTTATATCAGAATATGAAGATATTCTTTGATTCACCTGCATTTTGGTAATTAATATACAGCGGTATCTTTTTTCTTAAGAAATTTTTAAATTACATTATAAAATAAATACTGCTACTATACGAATTACTATTATTAAGGATAGTATAAAAATTATGAAATGAACAACTTTTACACACTGTTAATATTTGTTGCAATTATATATTCAAAATATTATAATC
>JAUXBV010000041.1 GCA_030619215.1 Fibrobacterota bacterium
GGTGGTAAAGGAACAAAGGCCGGGAGGGATGCTGAGAATGCACGTCTGGCTGCTCAGAAAGCACAGAAGCAGCTTGCCGATCAACTGGAGGAGCTGCGTGAAAAGTATGGAAGCAGCTCGGAAAAAAGCCTGAGCAAAAGGGTGGAGGAGCTGGAGGAGGAAGCGCGCCGTATTACACAGATGCTTAAACAGCCGATGCCGGACGTGGCTGATCGTCAGGACCGTTTCCTGGTACGCCTGCTCCAGACAACACTGTCAATGCATAAAAGGGAAGACAGGGGGAAAGAGGAGAGAAAATCGAAATCCGCAGTATCCATCTATTCAACGGAGCCTATAGGGGCGTATAGCGATACCTTTGATAAAACCGATACTTTCTATAGATTACGCATGAAAGCCCTTGACGGCAATTTCCCCGATGCCTACCGCTCCAGCATTCAGAAGTATTTTGATTCGTTGGGGGAGTTGTTTTTGAGAGAAAAATAAACAAAGGTATAATAAAAAATTATAATATTGGGGGAAAGTGCACAAATGAACCAGGTATATTTGCTCAGCATATGATATTGGTATCATTTTCATCAGTAGTAATACAAAAATATTATTTTCCACTCAAATTATTTTTTATCCAGCCTTTACGTGGTAACCATAATAAATCATTTACATTTCCTTTTTTTATAGCTTTAAGACAAGGATTAAGAAAGGACTTTATTTCTTCAACAATTTCATGAAAACCATGTATAAAGTCTTCTGCCACCTTTAAGTATAAATGTTTTGTTGTTTTTTGATTGGGAAAGCCGGAAAAGAAATCTCTCAGCTGCATATTGGTCAAAAACTCTTTGGCCGTCAATTTTTTTTATACGAATAATATTTCGCAATTGATTTCAAACGGATTCTTCTATATTTAAATGCTTGCCTTTTGTCATGTAAGTGCCTCAATATATGGACGAATCACATTGGTCATACGACAAATATATTGATAATTTATTAACAATATAGAAAAGTTAACGGGATATTTTTTAGTAAAATGACTATTTAGTTTTTTATATAATTAAGTATATTCTACAAGTTATACTAAAGCACAAGGTGCCGATTTATCGGTACAAGGTGCCGATTTATCGGTATAACATTATGTAGGAGCGGATAGGCCATTATCATGTCCTCCCGCTCAACATACTGTTAAATATTTTCAGGAAAACAGGAAATAAAATTTATACTTATAAACCGGAGGTTTGAATGAACAATTTTTATCTGTACGGCCCCATAGGCGCCGCTGCTCTGGCTCTGATTTACGCCTTTATTAAGGCGTCCTGGGTTAACAAACAGGATCCCGGCAATGAACGTATGCAGAAAATCGGAGGCTGGATAGCCGATGGCGCAATGGCCTTTCTGAGAAAAGAATATAAAGTCCTGGCCTTTTTTATTATTGCGGTAGCGGTTGCTTTGGGAGCATCCAATGCCGGGCTGGAAGATTCCACCTGGATGATTGCCGTATCATTTGTTGCCGGCGCGCTTTGTTCCGCGCTTGCCGGGTTTATCGGCATGAAAGTTGCCACAAAAGCCAATATCCGTACTGCGAGTGCCGCCCGTAAAGGGTTAAACGGAGCCCTTCGGGTAGCCTTTTCCGGAGGTTCGGTTATGGGGCTCTGTGTAGTCGGTCTTGCGCTGATGGGACTTGGTACGCTTTTTGTTATTTACAGTAAAATGTATGGAGTTGAAACAGCGAGTACTCTGGCTCTTACTCTCAATGTGCTTTCAGGCTTTTCACTCGGGGCGTCTACAATAGCCCTTTTCGCGCGCGTTGGCGGAGGTATTTACACCAAAGCAGCCGACGTAGGCGCCGATCTTGTAGGTAAAGTTGAAGCCGGCATCCCTGAAGACCACCCTTTGAACCCTGCCACTATAGCGGATAACGTCGGTGATAATGTTGGGGACGTAGCCGGTATGGGAGCTGACCTGTTTGAATCCTATGTCGGGTCTATAGTTTCTTCCATGATTCTCGGAACAGCCTGGGCAGCAGGTATTGCAAAGCTGGGCGGAGACAATATGGGAGCGGTTTACCTGCCTCTTGTCCTTGGAATGATCGGGATTCTCTGTTCAATTGTAGGGACATTTTTTGTTAAAACCAAAGAGGGGGGAAATCCTCAGGCTGCCCTTAATACGGGCACTTTCGGCGCAGGCATATTAATGATAATCTCCACAGTAATTGCCATCAGATACATGATACCCCAGGGCTCTATTGAAGTGGTAAACATACTTAACCCCTCTGCCGGACCAAAAGTATATCAATGGTGGGGACTGGCACTAGCAGTATTCGGCGGTTTGCTTGCCGGTACTCTGATTGGACTTGTAACAGAATACTACACAGCTACGGGACGTAAACCTGTAGGCCAGATAATTAATTCCGCACGCACAGGCCCGGCTACTACAATCATCCAGGGCCTGGCACTGGGCATGAATTCCACTACTATTCCCGTGCTTCTTATTTGCGGGGCAATAATTACGGCATATTCGTTCGCCGGGCTTTTTGGCGTGGCACTTTCCGCTGTCGGTATGCTCTCTACAACCGGTATTCAGCTTGCGGTTGATGCTTATGGACCCATTGCCGACAATGCCGGCGGAATTGCTGAAATGGCTCAGCTAGGCCGGGAGGTAAGGGCCCGCACAGACAAGCTCGATGCAGTCGGCAATACAACAGCAGCCGTGGGCAAGGGCTTTGCCATTGGCTCGGCAGCGCTTACTGCTCTGGCTATGACATCAGCCTATCTCACAAAGATGAATGGGAGAGTCGAAATTAATGCTGCGGATCCGTTTGTCCTTGTCGGGCTTTTAATCGGCTGCATGCTTCCTTTCAGATTTTCTGCCATGGCCATGGTTGCTGTGGGGAAAGCCGCCCAGGATATGATAAAGGAAGTCAGGAGACAGTTCGATGAAATCGCTGAACTCAGACCCGCGCTTATGGCAGCCCGGAAGGCAGAAAGCGAAGAAAGAGAGCCAAACGAAGAGGAAAAGAAGATCATTCAGGCAGCAGACGGCAAAGCAGAATATGCACATTGTGTAGGGATAGCAACAGACGCGGCAATTAAGAAAATGGTTGTTCCCGGACTCATTGCCGTTGTGGTTCCCGTAGCAATCGGCCTGATTCCGGGTTATGGTCCGAATATGCTTGGCGGGCTCCTGATTGGCTGCACCATTTCCGGGGTATGCATGGCCATCTTCCAGTCCAATGCCGGCGGTGCCTGGGACAACGCGAAGAAGCAGGTAAAAGACGGCGGGCATGCCGAATTCAAAGATGCTTATGACGAAATGCATTTAGCAACGGTGACAGGCGATACAGTCGGTGATCCCCTGAAAGACACATCCGGCCCGAGCCTTAACATACTCATCAAGCTGGTATCTGTCGTTGCCATGATTATAGCTCCTATACTTTACGAACTGCATTTCAAATAAACCGGACTTTTTACGATAGAAGAATCCTGATCCTCTTGTATTATCAGAAGATATACAAGGGGATTTTTTTATTGTGTCAGGTTTTATCCGTTCATACTGTTTTCTGTAAGAAAACACTTTCCACCAAAAACGCCTCTTTTTCCAATCAAATTTCCTTCGATTTTTAGTACAATTATTATAGAGCCTTCATGATCTCTTTCATGAACCTCACTCCAAGAGGGTAAATAGATGATACTGACGAAACAGAATAGTGTAATCCTGATGCTGCTGATATGTATACAGGTATCACATGCAATCGTATTACCCTCATCCGACACCCTGAGAATTCTAATAACAGGAACAACAAAATCAAAGCCAAAAGGGCCTCTGGGATTTAAAATAACCGATCATGGCGGCGTCAGGTTTTCAGCACGCCGTACATTGAAGACTGATATGGATGTCTACCTGTCATTCAATGTAAAAAATACCACGTTTATACCCTTTACCGAGGAGGGGTGGATTCGCCGGCAACGGAATGGCTTTCGTGCCACCGGAGGTATGTTTCGGAGCCGGTATGGACGGACACGGTTTTATAAGTCCGCCTCAGTATACAATCCCATGTTTGAAAGTTATGTATTGTGGGACGCCTGTGGAATTGGTATGGCCCTTGAAAAAGAGAAGGGGAAATCATTAATAAAAGGCGCTGTTACCATGGGTCAGGACAAGTGCAGCGCGTCACACATTCTTTACAGGGTAAAGTATAAACGCTTTACCGGTATGGTTCTGAGCGGGATTCAATTAGCTCCCTCTGAAATAAGGAATGACCGTTTTACCACCGGATCGGAGCTGTTCCTTTGCTATCGCCTGATAAAACTGCATGCAGTTATCGCATACGATTACCTGAAACACTTTGGCATTCCGGCAGATAAAACAATCAATAAGACGACACACCTGGTATGCGGTTTTTTTGAAGCACGGGCACACGCTTGTAAATTCCTCGATATAAATATTCTGACCTATTATAAAAGTTATCAAAGGAATGATGACTATAAATCCGCCTACAGTGGATATGTTGTTGAATCGATATTTAATAAATGGCTCGGTATTGGCCAGGGGCTGGAGACTGAAACCAAAAACAGCGAAACGATAATACAGCCGGAGATCTTTTTCCTGTTAACACCGATTAAAGACCATCTTTCGTTGAAACTGAGTTGTAACATAGGAAAAGAAGATGAAATCTCCCGGCCTTATAAGTGGTCCGGGAGTATACGGGTTGCATTTTAGTTGGATAGTTATTGACTGTTATTAATATATGGTAGTATTAAACTGTCAACCTGAAATATGATATGAACGGGAATACCCCTTAAAATAAGGAGGAGTAAATGGAAAAAGAGAGATGTTATGATGTGCTCCTGACCTACCCGGCAGAAAATCTTCGCATATTCGAGCCGATGATTCCTCTGGGCATTGCCAGCATTGCTGCGGTACTGGAGGAACATAATTTCTTCGTGAAAATAGTGGATTTTAACCGTTATAAAGGTGATTACCGGAGAGATTTGAAACGCTGGAAACCAAAAATAATCGGGATTGGTGGAACCACGCCCACGCGGAAAGGAAGTTTTTTAACGGCAGAATTATCCAAGAAGGTTTTGCCTGATGTCCCTGTTGTCTATGGAGGTGTACACGCGACATTTACCGCTAAAGATACACTGGATAACATACCTCAGATTGATTTCATTGTTAAAGGCGAGGGGGAATACACATTTCTCGCATTGTGTAAAAAATTTATTCGAAATAATGATGTTGACATTTTTGAGCTTGATGGGTTGTGCTTTCGGCATAAGGGGGAAATATTTGAGAACAGCCAGGCAAGGATAAATAATCTTGATTATATCCCTATGCCGTCAAGACACCTTTTTGAATATGATTATAATATGACACTCGATTGTAATAATCTTAAAGCTGATTTTATAATGACTTCGCGGGGGTGCCCGGCAAGCTGCTCGTTCTGCTCGGCATCAAGAATGTTTCCCGGTGGTGTGAAGCTCAGAAGTATGCCGGAAATTCAAAAAGAAATTGAATTTATTCTACTACGTCAGGATATAAAAGCTTTGAAAATATTCGACAGCACCTTTACAGCAGATAGAGAGCATGTTATCAATTTCTGTAACATGATACGCCAATACGATTTATTATGGGAATGTGAGATCCGGGCTGATACGGTTGACAGAGATCTTTTAAAACAGATGAAAAATGCCGGTTGCTGCTCTATTAATGTAGGGCTGGAGACGACCCATGAGAGATTATTAAAACAGATAGGGAAAAATATAAGGGTGCGGCAGGTTGAGTCTGTTATGGTATGGTGCAGGGAGCTGGGTATTAATACGAAAGTATTTTTCACTTTCGGTCACCTGGATGAAACGTATAAAGAATGTGTTCAGGATATTGGTTATATCAAAGAGAAAAGAGATGACATTGATTTTTATGCAACAACCGTAGGGATACGCGTGTATCCGGGAACAACACTGGAAAAACAGATGCAGAAAAAAAACCTTATGCCGAGAAACTTTTCATGGGCCAGGTTTAAGCCGTCCATAAAAAATCTTCTCTTATTGGAAACGAGTGATGTATTACTCCTTGAACAGAAGGAAATGACATCTTACAAATTGTCAACCCTTATAATCAGGTTATGCATGCAGGGAACAGTGTTGTCGACAAGCTATATATGGAAAATGCTGCGGAATAATGTGACGGGTTTAATTGAAAGTGTTTTAACGGGGATGCGTCATACGCGGCACAGGGTTGAGAGAGTGTTTGTTAAGATTGACCCGTGAGAAAAAGTAATAAGCTAAAGAGCCGTCTTTAAAATTTCTAACACATCATTATAATTCAGCTCTTTAAAGCTTCCAATAGTATCGGAAGGTGCTGCTATTTTTGCAATCTGTTCAAGCTGGTCTTCTTTAATGCCAACTTCACTCAATCTTGCCGGAATTTCTAAGGAAGCAAAAAAGCTCTGTAATTTATCAATTCCCTGCCTGGCGATTTCCATTTTGTTATTTCCGGAGGGGATTTCAAATACGTTGACAGAAAGGTTGCAAAGCTTTTCAACATTATTTTCATCAAGTACATACCTCATCCAGGGTGGGGTTAAAATGGCCAGGCCAACTCCATGGGTAAGGTCGGAGATTGCGCTTATTGCATGTTCAATCACATGAACGGCCCAGTCACCGTCGAGGCCGAAGCTGAGAAGGTCGTTCAGTGCAAGGGTGCCTGCAAATAACAGGTTTGCGCGGGCTTCGTAGTTTTCAGGCTCCTTCAGTGCGACAGGACCGTATTTGATTGTTGTTTTAAGGATTGCCTCCGCAAGTTGGGTTTGGATAAATATGTCTTCAGGAGTGCTGAAATACTGCTCGAAAACATGGCTCATAATATCAGCAGTGCCCGCGGCCGTGTGATATTTCGGTACCGTATAGGTATACTCCGGGTCCAAGATTGAAAAGGCCGGTATGATCATTGATGTCCTCAGTGCTTTTTTGTTGACCGCCTCCACGTTGGTTATAACGGCGTTGCCGTTCATCTCAGAGCCTGTTGCTGCGAGGGTCAGAACGGTTGCAATGGGTAAGGCGTCCGTTACTTTGGCTTTGTCTGTAAAAAAATCCCAGGGATCACCGTCATGAAATACTCCGGCTGCAATGGTTTTCGCACAGTCAATAATACTGCCCCCGCCCACTGCGAGAATAAAATCAACATCGTTTTCCCTGCATATCTCTATTCCTTTTCTGACGCTTCTGATGCGTGGATTCGGCTGAATCCCTGAAAGCTCACAATAGGCTATATTGTTTTCATAAAGGAGGTTTGTGATTGTGTCAAGCAACCCGCTTTCTTTTATTCTGTTGCTCCCGTAACAGATAAGTACCTTTGTGCCTGAATGGTTTTTAATCTGCTCCCCCAAAACGTCTATCTGGGATTTTCCAAAGAATATTTTTGTTGGCATAGAGAGGGTAAAATTATGCATAACCTGCTCCTGTTTTATTTCGATGTTTATAGAAGTTCCTTCATTTCGTTTATTATAAATGTTGGTTTTATTGAAAGCGAATCCGGGTTTATTCTACTCCAGGTAACAAAGGCCGTGTCCATACCCGCCCCTGCACCGCATTCAATATCATATATTGAGTCGCCGATAAATAATGTTTTTTCTGCAGGACACGAAAGCTGCTTCAGTGCTTCAAGCGCGGGCTCCGGATCCGGTTTGTGTTTATCTGTCAACTCGGGGGTAATAAGCGTGTCAAAGTATTGAAGAATTCCCGTATGCTTTAAGTAAAGATTAAGGGTGAATGTTTTGCGTGATGTAACAACAGCCAGTTTTTTTCCATTATCTTTAAGCTGTGAAAGGGTTTCGGCAACTTCCGGAAATAGGCATAAATGGTCTTTGTAAATTTTCAGTTGATAGTCCATATGCGCTTTCGTTATCTCAGATAGATTCTCTTCGGAAAGAGGGCCGAGGAAGTGGATAAGCTGATTTCGTAAGAGGATGCCGATATTGGAAAACACATCTTCACGTTTGACTTCCAGATCACCATACTTTTTGCATGAATAGAGAAAACACCGGTAGATCAACTCTGTTGTGTCAATGAGGGTGCCGTCACAGTCGAAGAGATACGCTGAATATGATTTCATAATGATAGTAGTTGAATATTTTTTATTTGATTATATAGTGAAAATAATAAGAAAGGGGAAAATACAAAAAGCCTATAAATATAAATAGAAAAAGGTGATTTTTAGTGACCAGCTAATGCACTGCGATACCTGTTTTTCGCTACCCTCCCTCCCCTCTGAATTTTTCAAAACGAAAGTGTTACTGAAAGTACAAATGCTCGATTAAAATTTTTAAGCCTATTATGATAAGTATAATGCCGCCAACAATTTCCGCTTTACCGCTGAGATTCTTCCCGGCATTGCATCCGATCCAGACGCCTAAGTATGAGATGATAAAGGTAACTATACCGATTATAATAACAGGCATTAGTATGTTGACGTTGAGAAAAACAAAGGTGATGCCCACGGCAAAAGCGTCTATGCTTGTTGCGATTGCAAGAATGAATAGTGTTGGTATGGTAGCCAATTGCACTTCTTTTTTTTCAAGTACCGAAGCCTCGTAGATCATTTTTCCTCCGATAAAGCTTAACAATGCAAAGGCGATCCAGTGATCGGTTGAGACGATAAGCTCTTTTAACCTGAAGCCGGCGAGCCAGCCCAGAAGAGGCATGATCGCCTGAAACGCACCGAAGAAGAAGGCTATTAATAACGCCGGCCTGATCCGCAGTGTGCACATCGCAATGCCATTGGTTATTGACACGGCAAAAGCATCCATTGCCAGTGCAACAGCAATAAAAAAGATAGAAACAAAGTCCACTTTGTGATTCCTTTATTTATAAGAGTTAAAATATAGTATACAATAGAAGAAATGTTAAACATGTTGTTTAGGCTATTGCCACTTATTTTCAAGAGAGAGGGAGAAAAATATTTTTTAAATCCCTTCTTTTCATTATTTTCTAGACATGCCAAAAAAATTATCCTTAATAATTACAGCGCTATTTATATCTCTTTCTGCTGATGATATAGATATTGGTATTTCTCTTTTTTCACAGGGGAAATTTGATGAGGCTTGTGAGTATATAAACAGGGCATATAACAAAAATCCCTCTTCGTCAAAGATTCAGCTTGCCTATGCGAGGACAGTTTCCAACGGAATGGAAGCAAAGGAATTATTTAGAAATATTACAGGGAGTAAAACTGCATCGGATTCATTACGGTCTGAAGCGTATTTTCAGCTTGGCCGCTTCTATTTTTGTAAAGAGGATTATGACAGCGCAAGGAGCATGTTTAATAAGGCACAAAAATTATCTGCCAGTAAGAGAAATAGCCATATGAAAGCTTTGGCAGCTTTTAATAGAGGCGACTATCGTACGCCGGAAACGGTGTGGCCGGCAAAGGCTTCTGATGAGAAAAAGAAGGAGCGGGGCAGGGCATTGTACTACCTGGGCAATATGTTTTACAGGCAGGGAAAATATGAACAGGCTTACAATTGTTATAAGAAAGCTTCGGAAATGGAGGATGAGGCGTGGGCTGTCCCTGCTTTTGCAGGAGCTTGTTTATCTTCATATTATACCGGCGATACATTGTTCAGTACTATTTTATATGACAGGATAAAGAAAGATTTCCCGTCACTGCTGGAAGCCGAACAGTTAAAACAGGCGTTTTCCGGCAGCAGTAAGTTTATAGAAACTGATATTAATTCGCGTGAAGATTTTGGAGCTGTCGATAGTAAGGTTTCGAAGAAGGGTGACGCTGTTGCGAAAGTTAGGGAAAAGGCAGCATATACCCTGCAGGTTGGAGCTTTCAGCTCAAAAGAAAATGCAAAGAACCTGTTTCGAAGAATGAAAAAAGATTTCGAAAACGTCAGTATTAAGAAAGAGAAAGTAAAAGGTAAGGTTTTTTATAAAGTAAGAGCGGAGGTGTTTACAAATAAGGAAAAAGCCCTTGCGTATGGTGAAAAGCATTTAAAAAGCAGGGGAATACAATTCAGGGTTGTAGAAAAGTAAAGTATATCAGTGGAGGAGACATTTGGAATTTGAAGCGGTTATAGGACTTGAGATTCATGCACAGCTTCTGACAAATACGAAAATATTCTGTGGCTGCCGGTCAAAGTTTGGTGATGCACCGAATACACATGGCTGCCCCGTATGCCTTGGGCTTCCAGGATCGCTTCCCGTGCTTAATCGCAGGGTCGTGGAAATGGCTATCCTTGCCGGGCTGGCAACCGGTTGTGCTATTGTGGAAAAATCCATTTTTGCCAGAAAAAATTATTTCTACCCGGATCTTCCAAAAGGATATCAGATATCCCAGTATGATCAACCTGTCTGTGAAAATGGATCGGTCGAGATACATATAAACGAGAAAAGCAGGAGAATTGGCCTTACCCGAATTCACCTTGAGGAGGATGCGGGAAAACTTATTCATGATCAGGATGTCGATTCTCTTTTTGATGTAAACCGGTGTGGTACGCCGCTTATAGAAATAGTGAGTGAGCCGGATATTCGCTCACCCGGGGAGGCTTATGCCTTCCTAACATCCCTTAAGCAAATACTGGAATATCTCAATGTCTGTGACTGCAATATGGAGGAGGGAAGCCTTCGCTGTGATGCGAATTTATCTATTCGCCCCAGGGGTGAAAAAAAACTGGGCACTAAAACCGAGCTGAAGAATATGAACTCTTTCAGAGGTGTTGAAAAGGCCCTGGAGTATGAATACAGACGACAGGTAGATGTTGTAAGCTCAGGTGGTACTATAATACAGCAGACCTTTCAGTGGGATGCCGGCAAAAATATTACCGTACCGATGCGTGGTAAAGAAAGCGCGCCTGACTATCGCTATTTCCCGGAGCCTGACCTGGTGCCGTTAGTGGTAACCGAATCGCTGATCGAAGAAATGAGAGAGAAGATGCCCGAGCTGCCTCAGGCAAAATACAGCCGATTCAGGGAACAGTATAACCTGAATGATGAACACGTACAGGTATTAACAGATAGCCGTTTTGTCGCCGACTATTTTGAGAAGGCGGTATCTTTTTGCAAGAATACAAAGCTGACGGCGAATTGGGTGATGGGCGAGGTGCTCAGAATGTGTAAGGAAAAGAGATGCGATGTTGACAAGCTGGCAGTCACACCGAAACGCCTTGGCTCGCTTCTTTCGCTTGTTGATGGCGGGATCATATCAACCAATGCGGCAAAGAAGATCTTTAACAGGGTTGAGCAGGAAGATATGGAGCCTGAGTACCTTGTTGAAGAGATGGGATTGAAACAGATTTCCGATGCACCGGCATTGGAGGTAGCTGTTAAACAGATTCTTGATGCCCACCCTGAGGAAGTTAAAAGGTTTAAAGAGGGGCAGAAAAAATTGAGGTCCTTTTTTGTCGGGCAGGTGATGAAAATGACCAAGGGTAAAGGAAATCCCAAAGAGATAAATAGGATTCTCTCAAAGATGCTGGTAGATTAAGCTAATGTTTAAAAGAGCACTATTCTTACTGATACTCTTTTTTTCTTTCTGTGAAATTGTGGAAGCGCAGGTAGACTCATTACAGATAGACAAAAAGGAACCTCTTACCATTACTGAGAGACCGGACGCTCTTTTGAAGACGGATTCTTTGGCGGCTGACACAACTAGGCAAATCGAGAAAATAAAAGTAGTTCGCCGCAGGTTCAGATATCGTGAACAGGTCGGAACCGCCCTTGGCATGATGGTATTCATTGCCATCATACTTACCACTGTGCAGAGTTGGAATCCGGAGTAATAATAGATAAAAAATTACTTTTGCATACATAATTATGTTTTTAAAAATGAGTTCACTCTAAAAAGTTAACAACAGGTATAATTACCAGTAAAAAATCAAGAAAAGACTTGACAAGTAGTATTGCCATAAATTATACTAACCCTTTGAATATAATATAGTTATAC
>JAUXBV010000463.1 GCA_030619215.1 Fibrobacterota bacterium
AATTTAATCATAGGCCCCTCCCATAGGATTAATATAAAAACAGATATATATAGATGTATAAGCGTTAATATCTAATATATCACAATAAAGAGATTTTTTCAGATTTTTTTATTAAATTTAAGCAGTTTTTTTATATTTATCCCACTTAAATACTAATCCCTTATGAAATTATCGTTAATTTTCTCTATTTTCCTATTTATAATAATATAGAGAACTTTAGCTTTTTTCACAAAAAATGCGATTTTCAAGGAAAAAAAATCCTCACCCTTTTTAACAAATCATAAAAGGGTGAGGATTCAAATTAAATGCGGGTATTATTTATGCTTATTTTCTCAACAACAAATTAATTGTTTTTGTAAACTCACCTACTCTCATCTTACACAGATACAATCCGGCAGCAAGTTTCCGGCCATCAATAGCTATTGAGTGGTAACCTGCTTTTACATTGCCATCCAAAAGCGCCCTTACCAGCTTGCCCTGCACATTGTAAAGCTTCATGCTGATGTGCTGAACTTGCTTTCCATTTGCCGGTATCTGGAAATGCAGTCGTGATCCGTAAAGCTTCAGGTCATAGGATATGGGTACGCTATGAACATTATCACTAATAGATGTCGGATCTTCGCCTACCCTTATATCATCTATGCATATATCACTCTCCCAGCTGTCACCGGTAATACCGCTGAAACGGAATATGACCCGGTCTCCCCTGTAAGGATTAAGATCCAATACCTGTTCATACCAGGTATCACCCTTATTGCCGCTTATCTTGATCACCTCATTCTGCCACGTACCGTCCACGCTGATATCAATACAGAGATCACCCATATGATCCTCACCGGCGTTGTCGCTTAACATATGGTACCAGAAGGATAGCTGGGGATTCTTCAAAGCTTTAAAGTTGAATTTAGGCGTAATATAATCGAACTTTTTATTCGGGTTTCCACTTGCGCTCGCTGAAGCTTCGGTATAGAGGTAGTTGCCACTCTGCCCGGTAGTATGGTCAGCCTCAGGCCCGGTAACATCCGGAGGATCATCAATCCGGGAAGGTGTCGGCCCGCTCCAGACTGTCCAGTTATTATCATCGGTTGTAAGCTGTTCATACTTGTAAGGAAGAATCTGGGTTTCCGCTTCCAGTGTATCGAAGTTCTCAAAATAGGTGAAACTGGAAATTATATACTCAGGAATTATCTTGAAATTACTCTGGCTTTCACTTATACAGGTGTCATTGTCAAGGCTGGTTACCTTGACTTTAAAATCGTCCCCTGTCTCAAAATTAGCAGGAATACTCCAGGTTAAAGAACCGTTATTTGCGGTTGAGCTTGCCAGTGTCTCCTTTACCGAGCCGCCTTTAAGAAGATCGATCTTGACGTTTCCACCAACATTGCTGCTCCACAGAATATCATAGGAGCAGTTCGTTTCCCACTCCTCTCCACCTCTTGGATACGAGAGTGAAATATAGGGGCCTCCCGGATACGGTTCTAAATATAAGGTACCGACTCCCTGCAGGTTCATTCCGTAGTGCCAGTATTTGTCGTCCAGTACGGTTCCGGTATTATACCATTCCAGAAAAGCCTCGCCAAAATTCTTACCTTCTCCCAGGGGAGTGTTATAATACCCGAAAGTACCCGGTCTCATACTACCTGTTTTTGAGCTGCCAACACACACAAGCCCGTTATCCGACAATGCATAACCGCCGCACATGTTCCCCCGTTCATAATCGCCGTTGGAACAGGCATAGGAGTTAAAAAACCTGCAGTTTATCTCTTCATTTGCAAGGTCTTGCAGATTAACACCAATGGAGTGAGACGTCGGGCTTGAATGGGAATAGATATAGCCATACTCCATTCCTCTCTTTATTGCGTCCATCCATTTTTCGCCGCACGCATGGTTACTTGTGGTATTATCAGCTTCGCTTCTGTATTTTTCAATTTTATCGGAGTCATAGCCCATATCGCCGATATTCTCACTTTCAAGCCCTTTCCATTGCCAGTACTGTCCTGCTATGACATAGGTACGCGGCTGGGCATCCTGTCCATGCATCCTCTTCGTAACGCGGTCAAAATAGTCGTTGACAATATCAACCTCATTGCCGAAGCCGCCATATTCTTCCAAAACACTTGCCGTAATACGGGATATCCATATCTCACCTTCTTTATCCCCGGTGTGGCTGGTAAAGGTATTTCCCGAACCGCCCCAGCTTCCATCCATGTCCTGGTAGTAGTGGTCACAGGCAAAATTATCTCCTTCAATATCATAAATCGGTATGGGAAGGTCACCGATCAGCACCACTCCCTCAAGGTCATCATTCTGGAAATGCTCCTGAAAAGCACTCTTCAATTCGGAAACTGTGTTAGCATCTGTAAAATTATCTTTGTCAAGCCAGACTTCCTTCCCTTCAATCGTCTGAACATCCGCAATATACTGGGTAACCGCAGCACTGATTGAGGAATACAGGTCTTTATTAACAATTATTCCAACTTTCCCGAACAGGGTTGTAGACAACAGGGTAATAAGCATTATTGAAACGGCTGCTAATAAACGACTGTTAGGAAGTTCAAACGAGAAATAGCTATAGCATTTCGAGTTGTCCTTTAGGGTACTTCCAACAGAAGTTATATCACTGGTGTGACACCTTGTGCACTTTGTGTATAATTTCTTATTCATTATTTACCCCCTCTCGCAAGAAGCGCTCTCTCAATCCCGGCTGCAAACTCGCTGTATCTCAATTTTCTCGAATATAAAATCGGATCATCGCCCCTCGCCCTGGCAGCTTTTACAAAACTGTCCATCTTCTTTTTATATGCCTGAAGCTCCTTGACAAAAGCAGGATCGTTGAAATCCTTGATGGCGGTGAGTAAAAACTCTCCCATAGCAGAGCCGTTATCATTTTTTAAAAGCCCAAAGACCAGTGATTTTGCCTCTTTGCTGCCAAGTTTGCCAAGCGAGGTAATAACAGCATACTGAACCCTGTGGGTATAACCTGATGCGCCAAACAGCTTGTCTGCGCTGTTATAAAGCGTGACCAGGTCAGCATTGTACTCCATCAATTTAAAACGCCCGATCTGCCCTGCTGCCACAGCAACCACCACCGGGCTTTTATCTTTGATTGCAACACCAAGCAGGTCGCTGACCCACCGAGGCGCCTTTTCACCATCCTGTAAAGAAATGTCATTCAATGAGCTCAGTATTGTTCTCCGCTCTACCGAATTATCAGAAGTGCTGAACGTTTTAAGCAGCGACGCTCCGTCAACAGGATCTTCTGCCGCTGCAGGGGTTGTTAATAAGGAAAATAAAAGAAGTGAAATTGACAGGAGAATTACTGAAAAAAATCTAAAAGCTTTTGAAAATCTATCCATCAGCCCCCTCCTCAAAGGTTAATTTTTTATTTACCATTAATTATGTAGACTAATATTTAATATATCACAGAAAGTTAATTTTTTCCGGTTTTTTTTATTTTAACTGGGATTTTGAATAAATAGATTAAAAGAAGGATTAAAAAAAATCCTCACCCCTTTCAACAAGCTCTCATTGTAGAGGGGGGGGTATGAAAGGCAAGTATACAATCAGGGTGAGGATGTGTGTTTAATATTTTTCCAATATTAAATATAAATTAAGGATTTTCAAAAATAAATTAATTATTTAATAGCAAATTAATAAATCAGTATCTCCAAAATAAGGCAATAAATATAATACTTTAACACTTATTAATCAATATAAAAATACAACAATTTTAGAAGTTTTTTAGCGGGAGAATATGAAGCG
>JAUXBV010000182.1 GCA_030619215.1 Fibrobacterota bacterium
TATACTTATATAGTTAATAAAGTTTATATATTTTATTGTCAATTTTATAAAAAAGCGAGCATATTTTATTTACCATAATGATTAAAGGAGGTAATCCGATGAAAAAATTAGACATTGGCCTTTCTGATGTACAAAATGTTTATTCCGGACCTGAAGCTAATTTATGGAAGCTTGTTATGGGAGAGCAGATACATGTGGGTGGTTTTGCTGAATCAAAGGCAATGGCTGATAAAGCAGGAATAAAAGAGGGAGATAAGGTTCTTGATTTATGTAGTTGCCTTGGTGCAGGGCTTCGATTCCTTGTGAAAAATTATAAAGTCCGGGGATTTGGACTGGACGGCACACAGGCTATGGTTGATCAAGCAATTAAACTTGATGAGGGAGAAGGTTTGTCCGATAAAATCGAATATAAACTCGGTGACGTAAAAGAGATTCCATGGGAAGATAACACCTTTGATGTTGTCTGGGGTGAGGATGCCTGGTGCTATGTCGATTGTAAAGAGTCTATTATCAAAGAAGCTGCACGTGTTCTTAAACCCGGCGGAACACTGGCTTTTTCCGACTGGATTGAAGGTTCAGTACCTCTTTCGGACGAGGAAGCTAATCGTATATGTAATCCTGAAAATCTGGGAATGACATTTCCTTATTTGGAATCAGTGAAAGGTTATGAGGAACTTATTGCAAAGCATGGTTTAAGACTCATCTCATCCGAGGATTTGAATGATCATTTTGCTGAAATGATTGACTTGTATATTGCAGTTCTTACAAAACAGCTTCTGTATGACGCGTTGAAAATCGTTGGCGATAATATGGAATTCTTCCAGAAAAAAGGCGGGGAGATGCAGTTCTGGTCGGAAATGGCGCATGCGAAGAAATTCAGTCGTGGAAGATGGGTAGCAAAGAAATAGTTAATCAGGCTATTTATACATAATCCAGACAAGCTGGATAAGAACCTTCACGAAATCATTTTCTGCTTAAAAATGCCAGAAAATGATTTCTAAGGTTCTAAGAGCAGGAAGCTTCTTTGAGGCTTCTCAGGAGTTTCCCCTTTGAGAGATCAAAGAGGAGACTCTTAATAATACTTTATAAAGAGGAAATATTAAATAGTAGTATCATTGCTACATAATTGAGTATCAAGAGGGGCTATACATTTATTATGAAAAATTTCGAACGGTTGAATTGAGGACAGGATTTCCCGGAGGCTGGTAGCCTTAACAAATTAACTGGTAAGCCAAAGCACCAAAACCTGGTTGTTTTGGCAGTAGTTAATTATAGCTTGGATAAATGGGATAGATATGAATCAAGACAATATACATCCGCTGGATTGCATTTCATCTATATGCACTTTACTACTCAGAAAAAGGGTAAAAAGATCATGTTGTTGTGACAATAATAATAAGTTTTATTTGATATATAAAGCCACCTTTTGTATGAAAGGTGGCTTTTTTTATTGTGAAAAACAAGAAGTCAATAAATTGTAAATAGTAATGAGAGGGGTGCAATTAATAAATTTTATACTTCAAATTAACCTTTAACAAAAAGGGGGTTTTTATGAAACGTTTTTTCACCTGTCTAATCAGTCTCATTTTATTAATGGGGCATCTTAACGCTCAAAATCTCGATGTTCCAGAAAGGGTAAAAGGTTTATTACTTAAAACAGGGGCTTCCTGGTGAGCACCCTGTGCGTCGTACATCGGTCCGATGGACGCGGTAGCTCAACAAGTCGGTGACAAAGTCGTTTTTGTTGATGTGCAGCTCGTTTCAAGTGATTACGGCTCGGAGTCAGGTGATGTGGTAAGCGATGAGATCGTAAAACAGAGCTATGTGCCTGCCTTCTGGATGATTGACAAAGTAGTTGATAACGGTGATGTGGGCTCTGACAGTAAAGCAGTATCGTATGCTACCAATGCCTATAACACCCTGGCCGGGGAGGGAGTAACTGCAAATATTGCTTTTGAATATGAAATAACCGGGGACAATCTTACGGTAAATACCCTGACAAAATATTTTAAACAAACTTCAGGTGATTACTATGTAAATATCATGTTGCTGGAGAGTGATTTTCAAGTGAATCAGAGCGGCGCCGGTTTAATTGATGCGCAGAGAGTTTTGCGTGTGCTTTTTTCAGGAGAAGACAGCGCCGGTGACGAGGAATTCTGGGGCACTCAGGTTGGAAGCAGCGATATAGCTGCTGGAACCGAAGTGGCAAAAACATTTTCCACAACGCTCAACTCAAGCTGGGTAAAGGATAACTTCACTGTTGTAGCGACGATCTGGTACAGGTCAGGAAGTACAAGGAAAGCAATCGGCGCAGAGGATATCCCCGGTGATGTTACTCCCGCTATTAATGACCCTGTACAGTTATCAGAGCAAAGCAGGTTTATCCTGAATAGTAATGGCAAAGCAGGCGTAACATTTTTTAACCTGAAAGAAGGTAATGTACGGCTGTGCATTTATGATATGGCCGGAAGAGTAATTGCCAGGCCTTTGGATGCATGGTTTAAATCAGGGAATCATACTGTTATCATTAAAACTCCTGACCTGGCCGCAGGGGTTTATAACTACAGGTTAGTGACGCCTGATAAGGTTATAGCGGATAAGCTAATAGTCAGTCATAAATAGCCATAACATTTGGATGATATCCCATCATCTGTACACACATAACGTATATGAAAAATTTTAAAACATTGCAAGTATAGGGAAAGAAGAGGTTTTATGAAAAAATTACTTTTAATGCTTTTTCTTAGCTGCTTTACTTCTACAATGTTATTTGCCCAGATAACATTAGATGAAGCGGTTGACTTTACTGTGAAGGATATTGACGGTAACAGCCATCATCTTTTTGAGTATTTGGACGCAGGGAATTATGTCCTGATAGATTTCTGGGCGACCTGGTGAGGCCCTTGCAAGACGGCGGTCAGCATTCTATTGTCTGCTTTTTTAACCTCAAAGATACATCTGATTAGAATCTAAGCTATATTTAATATATAAATACAGAGCATATTTATAAATTTAGTTATGATTAATCGGCATAAACAATTATGTCTTGTAGTGGTTTAATAAAAGCGCTCTGCCGTTTAAGCAATTGTTTTACTTTAAAATTACCGTTTAACGTAACCATATATAAATGTTATGGATATTCTTAAAGAGATTGAAAGCTTTTCCTGCGAGGAATTCAAGGCCCTTGACGGATTTAAATCACAGGGCGGAAAAGTAGCTGCCGTATTTTGCCGAAAGTTTCCTGCTTCTTTGCTTTCAGGGCTGGGACTATGGCCACTAAGAGTACTATCAGGAGCTACGGGACATGCTGAGAGTGTGGGTGAGAGAATTGTAAGACCGGATGTTTGTCCATACTGCAAAAGCATAATCGGAAATTTCCTTGAGAAAAGCTCAATACATAAGCATGTTGACATAATAGTAGGGCTTATCACTTGCGATCAGATGAGAAGAACTCTTGAACGCCTTTCTGTAGACTTGAACCTTCCTGTATTCCCGGTTCAGCTTCCAGCAACAGATTCCAAAGAATCGGAAGAATATTTCATCCAGGGTGTCGGAAGTGCTGTAGGGAATATTTCAACATATTTGGGTAAGGAAATTGATTTTAGTGCTGTTCGTAAAGATTGGGAAACCAGGATTGAAATAGCTGGAATTTTAGCTGACTTGATGTGGAAATGTGGTGCTTTACCTTTGATAACACATCGCCTTGCCCAACTGTATGCATGGGCCAGATCTGCCGAATTTCTTAAGTTTGTCAAGGAGCTTGTTCCCAAACTCCCCGAATTTACGCCTGATTTCTCTGTTATTACAACGGGCAGTGTATTGTGTAATGAAGACGATACGCTGATCAAAATATTATCAGAGAGAAATGTATGTTCAATACCTCTTAATTGCACCGGACTTAACATGGTTGAAGGGTTGGAAAGCGTTGAGGATATTTCAGACGAAGAACTAATGCCTGCACTTTCCCGAATTATTTATAGAATGCCCTCATGTATCAGGGTGCGGCCGAATAAAAAGGTATATGACAGAATAGGGGAGGCATTAGAAAAGACTAAAGCAAAAGGTATTATCCTGAAAACGCTCTCTTTCTGCGATTTGTGGTACACTGAAAAGGAGAGGATGAAAAGATCTTTCGATGTTCCGGTACTTGTTTATGATTCAACCTATGGAGAGGGAGAAATCGGACGAGCCTCAACAAGGATAGAGACTTTTCTGGAAGCATTAGCATGAAAGAGAAACCGCAGAGAATAACCTCGAATGAATGGGAAACGTTGATGCCAAAGGTGCCTGAGGAGTACCAGGCTAAATGTACCTTTTTACGTCCGCTGATACCCGGCGGTGTCCGCTATCTTTTCAGCCCTTATGAATATTCCTGCAGGGGAGACACGCTCCTGCGCCGTTTGAAGTTTGACTCGGGCCTTGCATCACTGCGGTTGTGGGCATTCCTTTTCAGCGAAAAGGACCGTCTCTTTCTTGCAAAGGAAAAAGGGTGGAGAATTTTTGCAGCTATGAAAGACCTCGGCCAGGTACCCATTATCTCCTACGCAGTTCCCGAGTCACTTACCTTTTATGCTGACGAGCTCTGGTGGGCGCCCTGTTTTTCCGAAGAGCCGCACCTGCTTGACGCTGCAACAGAGCTTGGAGCTACCGAAGACCTCTGCTATGTACGCGCTGCACTTGGCGCTTGTAAAACACTGGATTACTTTCCAAAGCCCGATCTCTCATTCGCCGGCGTAGGCTCATGCTGCGATGACTTTTCCGCTGTTATGCAGCTTATCGAGTGGCAGGGCAACCCGATCCACTGGTGGGAGATACCGACCCGTTTCGAAGAATCCCTCCTGTTAAAAAACAACACCTTCAAAAAAAGTCCTTACGGGGATTCACCCTATCAGGAATCTGCGGTAAAATTTCTTGTCGGTCAATATGAAGGAATTGTAAAAAAGCTTGAAGAGGTTAACGGAAAGAAAATCAGCAAAAAGGATCTGCAGGAGAGCATAAAGGGATTTAACCGCATCCGCGGCCTTGTCAGTGAACTGAGGGATTTCGTATACAGCAAGAAACGGCCCCCGCTGCCGGGACTTGAAATGCTTCTCGCTGAATTTATCGCAATTCATTACTGCAGCGAGCCCTGGGAGTCCATCCTTGTTATGGAAGACCTTCTCTCAATGGTACGTAAAAGGGTTGAGCTTGATGAATCGCCTTTTGAAAAGGAAGACCCGGTGCGTGTCTTCTGGGTAACGCCGCCAACCGACGCAGCAATACTCACTCTTCTCGAAAACCTCGGCGGCTGTGTAACCGGTTCGGAATACCTTATCTCCCATGCTTTCTACCCCCTTGACGAATCAAAGCCGCCCCTCGAAGCCATCGCTGAAAATTACATGGATGATCCCATGATCGGCGCCAGCGAGTTCCGCGCGCGGCGTATTGTAAAAGAGGCAAAACGCTTCGGCGCTGAAGGGGTTATGATCACCGGCATTTTCGGCGCAAGCCACTGCCCGTACGAAGAGCGTGTCATAACGCAGGCAGTCCAGAAGGAGCTTGACATTCCGGTAGTTGCTTTTGACGTGCCCTATTCCCCCGGAAAGCTCAGCGAGCAGGTGGTTAACCGTGTACAGGGTTTTGTGGAGCTTCTCCGTTCCCGCAGGGGAGTGCAGGAGTGCGTCAGCTCTGAGGTTATGAAATCGAGCGAGCTGATTGACACTTCAGACCCGTTCGAGTATTTCCGCAATTCAATGGCCTATGAAGTGGATTATGTAAGAGACGAGAAGCGAAAAGGCCGGGATATAACCGGTATATATTGTGAGTTTACACCGCGCGACCTGATACTGGCCGCAGGCTCCATTCCCGTCTGCTTATGCGGCGCCAGCCAGAGGACGGTTGCTCCTGCAGAAACCGTGCTTCCGGCCAACCTGTGTCCCTTAATAAAATCATCCTTTGGCTATATACTCACAAACCGGTGCCCGTTCTATGTCATCTCAGATCTTATTGTTGCGGAAACCACCTGCGACGGAAAGAAAAAAATGTTTGAGATCCTTGCCGAGCGTAAAGACACCCATGTGCTTGAGCTGACCCAGAAGGTTGAGGATGATGAGGCTTTTGAACACTGGTTTGGCGAAATAAAAAAACTCAGGAAAAAACTGGAGAGTAAATTTAACGTTGAAATCACCGATGAGAAACTCCGTGACGCTATCAAGCAGATGAACTATGAACGCTCGCTCCTTGTAAAGGCACAGCAGCTTGGCAAAAACAAACCCTCTATCGTATCCGGTAAAGAACTATCCCTGCTGCGCTATCGCGTTTCCGGCTTTCCGGACCACCTCCGAATGCTTAAGAAATTCATTGAAAAAGTAGAAAAGAGAGCAGAGGAAGGGTATACCTTTGCACCTGAACATGCTCCCCGTGTTCTCCTTACCGGTTGTCCAACCGCACAGGGAACCGAAAAAGTCATTGAAATTATAGAGGAATCCGGCGGCGTTGTGGTGGTTCAGGAAGCCTGCTCAGGTATCAAGCCTATTGAAAAACCCGTCTCCGAAAAAGGAGACCCGCTGGAAGCTATTGCCAGAAAGTTTTTCAGCATACCATGCTCCTGCATGACGCCAAACAAGGGACGAACAGAACTCATTAAAAGATTGGTTTCCGAATTTAAAGCAAATGCAGTGATTGACCTTGTATGGCAGTCCTGCCACACCTATAACATAGAGTCCTACTTTATCGAGCGGTTTGTCCGTAATGAACTCGGAATACCTTACCTCAAAATAGAGACCGATTATTCCAATTCCGACAGGGAACAGTTGAGGGTGAGAATTCAAACGCTGCTTGAAATAGTTTAAAACTAAAATTTGGTTAAACAAGAGCATTTACCCTGATTTATAATTGAGTATTTTCTTACCATTCTTCTATATATCACCTATTTTATATTTTTTTAATACAA
>JAUXBV010000145.1 GCA_030619215.1 Fibrobacterota bacterium
CCGGAATCCAGTTTTTTAGGTGTTTAAGGGCATGGATTTACACCTTTGGCGCACTTCGCCCGCCAAAAGCATGCGGGAATGACGGACATTTGTCAACTCTTAACAGAAACTAATTAATCTATAATTTCAAATTATATCAATAAACTAATATATTTCAGTTATCTATATGAGCCCTAAATCACTCAAAGCTTGTCTGTAGACGTCTTTCTTAAAATCAATGACTTCAAAAATAGCTTCCTGAGGAGAAACTCTCCGGTAAGCATCAAATTCTGCATTTGTATTATTGAAGTGAATAGCGTTTTCACTATTTAATTCAACCAGTACCCATCGCTGCTTTTGGCCGCAATATTGTTTATGCTTAACAGGTAAATCATCCGGGAAATCATAGGCATAGGTATCAGGAGATACTTTAATGACTGAAATATCACCGGTGCCGATCTCTTCTTGAAGTTCCCTTTTTAATTCTTCAATCAAATCCTTTTTACTGTTTACTCCACCCTGTGGAAACTGCCACCCCGTATCGTCCGGTAAACCTTTTCTATGAAAAATAAGAACGCTGCTACCAGGCTTAGCTCTGATAACAGCGCATACATTATCACGATAATTCTTTATTGCCACAATTTAATAGATTTTTGCTTTTTTACACTCATCCTTAATCCGCTGATCATTCGGATCAAGTTGTTTCGCCTTTCTTAAATGCTGTTTATATGAAGCATCATCCTTGCGGGCTTTCGCCAACATAGCTTTCCCCAGCTCTGCAAGAGCATACTTGGGATTTGCTCTAAGAGCCCTGTCATAGAACCTCTCAGCCCATTGTATCTTATCTTGCCGCATATAGGTCTCAGCGCGCTCATAAAGAGCCGGGGCATAACCGGCATCTATATAAATAATCTCCTTATAGGTCTCTATTGCATCATTGTATTTCTTCCTCCCGCGTTGGATTTTAGCAAGGAGCATAAGTGCTTCAATACTTTCAGGGTTAGTTGCCATGATATCCTCAATAGCATTTTCTGCGTCTTTATATTTACCCTCTTCGTAAAGCATTCTTGCATAGAGAAACAAAAGGGTGTTATCCCGCTTGATATCAAGAATTTCTTTGATTACGGTTAAAGCCTTCTTCTTATCACCAACTTTGGTATAGGCCTCAAAGAGGTTTTTACGTACCTGTACATCATTGGGTTTTTTCTCTTTTGCTTTCTCAAGTAAACTGATTGACTCTCTTGCGCGATTTGTTTTTAAATAACCTTCAGCCAGTACTGTCATAACTTCCACGTTATTTGGAGAAAAGGTATTTGCAGTCTCAAGGTATATCATACCTTCGGTAATTTTTCCCTTTTTCATGAGGATCGTTCCCAAACGAATATTTGCTTCAAGATTCTGCGGGTCGGCATCAATATATTTTTGATAAGCTGCAAGCTCTTTATCCTCTTTACCGAGCTTTCCGTAGATCTTGGCAATTTTCAGCCAAAGAGTCTTATCTTTCCCGGCCTGGGCAGCTGCTTTTTCAAGCATGGGGGCGGCTTTTGAGAGCGTTGCTTTATTTTTACTGTATATTAAACCAAGTTGAAGATAATTCCGTGAATCGGTAGGATATAATTTTATATTCTCATTATAAATTTTCTGTGCCAGGCTAGGATTTGTCTTCTCTCTGAGATAAGCGCGTTTATAAGCAATCTCCGCATCCCGCACACCGGGAATTCTGCAATATTCATCATAACTTAACAGCGCCTTTTCCTTCTGTTTTGTCTCATCATATGCCTTTGCCTGCATTTTCAGTATGTCTTTCTTAGTATCAATCTTGGGTTTACGCTTAAGAAGAATATCGGTATAAATGAGAGTATTATTATAATCCTTCGAATAAAAATAGGACTCACACAATTTCAATTGATGCATAAATACCTGAGAAGCTTTACCTTTCACCTTTGAAAGGGATTTCGCAGCTTCCTTATATTTCTTTTTCGAATAATAATAATCTCCAACCGCTTGTGCAACCTTCTGATCACCCGGTTTTTTACTAAGGTATTTCGTGTACGCTTTAATCGCCTGGTCCTCTTTATTCTGTTTCATATAAAGCTCACCCAATGCTTTATACTCTTCGTCAGCTTTCGGGTTCATCATAACAGACTGCTCATAGGTTATTACCGCATCGCTTATATTGCCCAGCCTGGCCTGGCACTCGGCAAGGGCAGTGAGTGCATCTGAGTTCCTGGGGTCAATCATTAAAGACTGCTGATACATTTCCATTGCCTTTTTGTAAACACCTTTATTTTTATAAATCATCCCGAGCGTTGTATAGGTGCCGAAATCTGCTTCACCTGAGTTTATAACACCGGTTAATGCTTTGATAACTTCATTCTGTTGCCCCTTCTTGATAACTATGTCCGCATAACGTTTATAAAATCCTTTTATACCCGGATCAATCTTTAAAGCTTGGCGATATGCAACGAGCGCACCATCCAGATCTTTCTTGTCATAAAGGAGATCTCCCAGTTTTTTCTGTGATTCCGCATCATTAGGATTGAGCTTAAGGTATTCCCTTAAATACGTTATGCTCTTTGACTTATCCTTTTTATCCAGTGCTAATTTATATAAATTTTTGAACACCGAGGGATCTTTGGGGAGCAATACTGAAAGCTCCTTAAAGAGTTTATATGCTTCATCCTTATTGCCTTTTTTCAGGCTATACTTTGCGTGCCGCATACGGGAAGTAGAGTTCCTTCTGTCAAGAGCTATCAATTTCGCATCTGCCCGTGCAAGCTTATCAGTATCCCTTAATTTATCATAACACTCTGCCAGGTTTTCCCAGTACTTTTTATTGGATGGTTCTTTTTTCGCAAGCACTTCCAGGTGATCCTTTGCCTCTCCATAACTCTTTGCTCTCATAAGGGCTTCTGCAAGGACCTTCCGCGATTTTATCCGTGACGGTTCCATATTTACCGCAGATTCAGCAGCATCCCGTGCCTTCTCCCACTGGTTAATGGCCGACGCGCTGAGTGCAATACCTTCCAAGGCTGCCGCACTTTTTTTCAGGCTGCTGCTCTTTACGAAAAGGTCAAGAGCTTTTGAATATTTTTTTGCTTTAAGATTGTATTCTCCAAGAACAAGGTATACTTTTGGATCATTCGGGCTGAGCGACATCATTTTTTCATAGGTCGCCCTTGCCTTTTCCGCCATATTGTTTTTGGTATATAAATCAGCCAGGCGCGCATAGGCTTCAATATTGGAAGCATCAAGCCTTATTGCCTTTTCCAGACTCTGTATTGCACTGGTAGAATTTTTTGCACCAATGTACGCATCCGCAAGGAGGAAATAGGTATCTTCATACTTTTTTGCTTTAGGATCAGCATCTGCAAGAAACTTAAACTGACTAATAGCTGCCATGTATCTCTTTTTCTTTAAATCAGCAACACCGACTTTGTAACGGGAACGAAGAGCCGCCTTATTTTTTGAAGACCCGAAACTGGATATAGCAGACCGGTATGCAGATATCGCTTCACCCTTTTTATCAATCTTTTCAAACGACTGTGCCTGGGCATAATAATCTTCAGCTTTAAAAGTAACCTTACCCGAAACTTTTTTATACTCAGTAGAAGCTTCGCTATATTTCCCACTCTTATAATACGCCCGGGCCAGCTCCAGCCTGGCCTGATGCATTGAGGACTTCTTATCCAATGCCTTTTTAATGTACCCTATTGCAGAGCCATAATTATTCGTCTTTAAGTAACAGGTTCCTATTTTGTAAGCAACATCTGCTGTAGCTTTCTTATCATACGATTTCTTCAATAGAGGGATTGCTTCGCTATACTGTTTATCATCGAAATAGATAATACCGAGTTCTCTATTAGCAACTATGTTTGAAGGGTCGGTTTCAATAACTTTTTCAAGAGCTTTTTTTGCCTCCGCAGGCCTGTTTAATTCAATGCAAGCTTTAGCATATTGCCAACTTGCCCCTCCTGTAAATTTTTGCTCAAGGGCTTTCTTTGCCATGTTAAGTCCGCTCTCATACTGCCCCAGCTTATTATATATCCTTGCAGCTCCCAGTAAAGAAGCATAATCATTCGGGTTCATACGCCACGAAACCATATATGAGGCCAAAGCCTTCTCAATCAGTCCCGATTTTTCATTTGCTTTGGCTATCTTAACCCACATTGCCGCATCGCGTGAAGTAGGAGGAATCTTCTGATCTGCATATTCAAGTGCCTCTTGATATTTACCGGCATTGAATAACTTGTCAAATGTGTCATCGCCAAACGATTTGGTTGTAATAAGAAGTACGCCGATGAGTAGTAAGTAAAACCGCATCATATCATCTCCTCCTAAGTCTAAATATGTAAAAATTCCTTATAAGTCTAATTTTATTCCTCAATATCCATAACCGGATAGTAATACTTGAAAACATTTACAAATATAAAATGCTTATTTTTTTTCTTATCTGCAAGGATAATAAACAGTTATATATAATACATATAATACTATAGACTATTCAAGAGCTAATAAAAATTTATTATTATCACTATTTCAAGCGCTATAATCCCTTTTCATACTATAAAACCTTTTCCAATCAAATAAAGGCCCAGGGTCTGTTTTAACATCCTTTCTAAGGCCTGCTTTAACTGCCAGCTCTCCCGCTATGTCTTCGTGGCCCAAATACCTTTTAATTTCATGTGTTTTCTCTATCTTAAAACAGAGTGCAGCGAGTGAATTATTTTGTGCATCTGTAAAACCGGCGTCTTTCGTAGCCATCAGTTCTATTCCTATGGAGAACTCATTCACTCCCTCTCGCAAATCCGGATTTGGCATTATAGAACCGCCACAATGCCAGGCCCTTTTATCTTCAGGTACTAACTGGTAGATGTGCCCTTCCCTGCTTATCAGGTAGTGGCTGCTTACACCGTATTTGATAAATATTTCGAGGATCGATTCAAAATTATAAGGATTACTTGGATTTATTTCTAACGCACTGATGTAATGAATAACCACTGTGTCAATTATTCCGAATTCTCTCTCCCCCCATAAATATTTCTTATTCTGTTGAGCTATTCCCTCTGAAACAGTTGTACTGTGAATTCTCATCTTATTTTTTGAATCAAGAAGACACTGTATTACCTTCATTTTTAGTTACCTGATAAATGTTGTTTCATTACAGATTAAGAAACAATGACTATTCGTATGAAAAAGAAAAATAAAGCTATACAAAGTATTGGTGCTACAGAACGAAAATACAAGTGTTACACGGCAGGTTTTATATGGCGATAACGGTTTGTATTTATGCTTTCAGCAATAGAATTCCCTTAATACAGGTATAATCCGGTCAATATGCTTATCAATAACCTTATAAACCTGCTTATATATTTTCAATGCACTTCCCATAGGGTCTTTAACATCGCTCTTCCGTGTTTCTTTCTCAGGCCACGCCCCTAAAAGAAAACTCTTATCATCAAATTTTGGAAAAAAGAGTTTAAGGAATTCTTTTTGCACTTTTTCCATTGAAAAGATGAAATCTGCTGATTCAAGCTCAGGAATATCAAGCTTTCTTGAACGGTGTTCTGATATATAAATACTATTTTCTCCGCAAACTTCCTGTGCAAACTTCGAAGCTTCCTGATGGTCAAGGCCATGGATACCCATGGAAGATACAACCAATCCATCATATCCAAACTGTTTCCATTTTGCACGCAATAGGGCCTCTGCCACAGGGCTCCTGCAAATATTACCCGTGCATATAAAAATAACTCGCATCATAGTAACTCCAAATAATCACATTGGAAAAATAAGACCTATAATATAGCTACTGAAAAATCAATATTACAAATTATTGCGTTATGAATTCGGTAAAGTACAACTAAGGCTTGTTATTTATTATACATATTTTATACTAGAATTTCCATCTTATAAACCGACTTTATTTATATTATTATACAACATTACCTAACCCAGCAGAGCTGCTATAGTCCAGCAAAGCGCAGCGACGCAGGAGACTTTAGTCCTCTAACCTTTTTTGTTTTACAGTAGGATAAGATTCTCTAAGCCTGAAAGCAGGAGAAAAAAATGCCTTTGAGTCCTGAAGAAAAAGCACTTGTAAAGGAAGCCCTCCAAATATATCTGCAAATAGTGGCGCGCCAGATGCCAAAACAGCAACTGCAGCAGGTGTTTCAGATTGCCGAGAATGTTATAAAAAAAATTGATACCCCTGGCGCTGAGAAGGGAAAAGGAAATATACCTCCGGGTATTACAGACAAATGGTATAATAAAGTGTGCAAAACTTGCGACAAGTTAAGTTCATCAGGATGTACTGAAAGAGTAACTGAGAAATTTCCAGGCAAATGCGATCCTATACTTCATTATGAGCGAAACAAACAGAACTCCTAATCAACTTCCAAAATAAAATAGTTTTTCTTTCCTTTTTGAACGATAATATACCGCCCGTTCAATAAATAATCTTTAGTTATAGTATCATCAGAAGATACTATTCTCATCTTATTAATGCTCAATCCGTTATTCTGAACCATACGTCGCGCTTCACCCTTAGATGAAAATACTTTTGTTTGTTCTGCAAGAAGTGCAATTACATTCACTCCGTTTTCCATGCCGGCCCTTGATATCTTAAACCTTGGTACACCGTCGAATATTTCAAGCAGCTCTTTTTCAGATATCTTCTTTAACGTTTCTGTTGTTCCTTTACCAAATAGAATCTCCGATGCTTCCACTGCTGATCGGTAATCTTCTTCAGAGTGGACCCGGATAGTAACATCCCCGGCAAGAGCTTTCTGCATAGGCCGCTCATGCGGTGCCTTTTCATGCTCCTTCTCAAGCGCCGTAATCTCTTCCTGGGGTAAGAGGGTAAAAGTCCTCAGGTACTTTGCTGCGTCAGTATCCGAGCTGTTCAGCCAGAATTGATAGAACTTGTAAGGAGATGTCATTGCCGGGTCAAGCCATATTTTTTCTCCGGATGCGGATTTACCGAATTTCGTTCCATCAGCATTGGTTACAAGGGGGCACGTCAGGGCAAACGCTTCACGGCCTGATTTCCTCCGTATCAACTCCGTCCCTGTCGTTATATTACCCCACTGATCAGACCCGCCAAGCTGAAGATTACAATTCATATTGGTATTGAGCCAGTAAAAATCATACGCCTGGAGGAGTTGATAGGAAAATTCGGTAAATGATATCCCCGTTTCAAGGCGTTGCTGAACCGAATCTTTTGCGATCATATAACTGATAGTAATATGCTTGCCGACATCACGGAGGAAATCAAGAAACTTCACCTTTTCAAACCAGTCATAATTGTTAACAATCTCGGCAGAGTTTTGACCACAGTCAAAATCCAGGAAATGACGCAGCTGCTTTTTAAAGCATCCAAGGTTGCTTCTTATTTCGTCAACCGACATTAAAACACGTTCCTCGGATTTCCCCGAGGGATCTCCGATCATACCGGTAGCGCCGCCAACCAGTGCAATGGGCTTATGCCCGGCCCGCTGAAAATGCACAAGAAGCATAATAGCCGCAAGATTCCCAAGCTGCAAAGACGAAGCGGTCGGGTCAAATCCTACATACCCCGCTCCCATACTCTCA
>JAUXBV010000253.1 GCA_030619215.1 Fibrobacterota bacterium
CTGTTTTGCTCATGCCATGCATATTTACTCGCTTCTGCGCTGTCTGCCGAATCACCCCAGAAGTACTGTGTTGTAGTGCCGCCCCGGCACGCATACTCCCATTCAGCTTCGGTTGGGAGCCTGTATCCGCTATGTTCATAACGAATTACCAGGCTGTCAAGATTTGTACAGCCTTCTCCCGGATTAACGGGGATACCGGTATAAACATAAACAGTATCAAGGGTATCAGCTTTTGATTTTGCATTGCAGTATAATACCGCATCATACCAGGTCAAATTCTCAACAGGCAAGTTTTCTCCTGCATTGACTGATGGATTTACGTCCATCAACTCTCTATAATCTATCTGCTTTACCTCTTCCGGGTCCATCCAGAAGTCACATGTAAAAGTAACGGTATGCTCCATAGTATCCTGAACACCACCTGGTTTCCCCATCTGAAAGCTTGAATACTTTGCAGGTATCAGAACCATCTCTCCGGGGACAAATTCAGCTTTTAAGTTCAAATCGGATGTAACTATACCTTTTATCGTGGGATTAACAGCCGAATCATCGGGCACATCACCGCTCCAGTTACTGAATTTATATATGCTGGAGGAGGTTTTCGCAGCAAGTGTATATTGCGTTCCATATTTAACATAGTTGGTGTCATGAGGTAGCGTGCCAGGGCCTATATTAGAAATATAGCCTCCTTTACTCGCAGTTCTTATAACGATACAGATATCCGTTACAATAATGGTGACATATTGACATTCGAAAAGGGCATCGTCGTCTACGACAAATGCAACATTATACGTATCGGCATCGGTGTAGTTTGTCTGCCATTCAAACGATCCTTTTCCATTGCCGCTGTCTGTAAAGACAACGCCGTCAGGCAGTGACAATGCGTAAAGATAGAGCGAATCACCGTTGATATCGGTTGCGGAAACGGTAAACGAGATTGTATCACCCTCCTCAACCGTTACGTCTTCAATAGGCTCCAGCACCGGTGCGGTGTTTGAGTCCACCACTTCCAGATGCACAATAAAGGTGTCTTTCAGAGGAGGCGAGGCATTGTCCGTTGCTATAAAGGTTACATTGCCGAATGTAAATTTCGTATCAGCGCTTGAGACCTGAAAGTTCGGCCGGTAGGTAAAAAGACCGGTTGTTGTCTCAAAATGCGCTGAATCAGGTTTATTGAGAGGGATCTCAAGGGTCGGTAATTCTCCGGGGTCCGGGTCCGTGACCGTAACCGTACATACCAGTGTCTGCATTTCCATAATGCGAATAGTGTCACCGGACTGGTATGTGCCTATGGTTATATTAGGCGGAAGTTTTATATCACCGACTGCGATATCGATCTGTGCAACAGCGGTATCATAACCGTCGGTCGCATGGATCTCAATGGTATAGCTGCCGCCGTCATCCGCATTTGACTGCCATGAAAGCGTAGAGTCGGTAAACACTATTGAATCGGGCCGTGGCAGGGTCGTTTCTGCCATAGAATAGGTAATCCTGTCCGTGTCAGGGTCATCCGCTATAAAAAAGATATTCAATTCAGCGCCTGCATCAATTTTATAATAAGGGGCGGGAAGGCTGTCGCGAAACTCCGGCCTCTGGTTGTCATTGGTAACGGTAAGGGAGAGAACGCACGGGCTGTAAACTTTCCCGTCACATGCAAGAATGATAATATAATAGTGCCCCGCATCATTAAGAGCCGGTCTATAGGAATATAAACCGCGTTCGGTAATGGTATCAGTGGAAGGCTTTGCCTGTATAAGGCTGAATGCCAGGATGTCATTATCAGGATCCTTGCATGAATCTATGAGCGATAGATTGAATACGTTGCCTTCACGAACGGTACCTGTGATTGTATCGCTCTTCCACTGCGGAGGATGATTCCCGAAAGCAATCGTGTATGGCACGCTGACATCCTCTCCCCATAAATTTGACAGGGAGCATACATACGCACCCGTGTCAGGCAAGCTTAACGAATCGGAAATATGAAGCGTGTCATTTATCGCGCCGATAATCATTAAGCCGTTATGGGACCATTTGTACTGCAGGGGCTCGCTTCCCGTTGCTTCAACATATAAAAAGATACTCGAATCCTCCTGAGGAATTGCGGATGCCTGAATAACTTTACCATTCAGAATGGCAGGCGCGCTGTGTATCAAATTCAGATTATACGGCTCTGTAGAATCACTGCCCCACTCACTTTCAACAATACACTTATACATACCGCGGTCAGATAACGCCAACGATGAAAAGTATAAAGTATCATCATATTTACCGGGCTTGAACTCTGTATCATCCTTATACCATGTAAACGTCAAAGGCCCCGTACCGGTCACAGAGATGTAAAAGCAGAACAGCGAATCAACAACGTTCTGCCCGAGGGTATCTATTTTTTTATCGTTGCCCAATAACGGGGGAACTCCTTCTACTTCAACATTATAAACATATTCTATTACCGTATCCGGCCTTACGAAAGTAAGCGATAAGCTCTGGTCACCAAAAGATGACAGCACGCATGGCTTAAGAGAAATGACTGAATCTGTATACGCTATGTCCGAGCTTGTATCAGCATAGAGGATATTGCCGTCCGAATCTTCATACACGAGCATCATGTCAGTTACACGGTGCGGCGTTTGAAGCTTGACAGTTAAAACAAGCGTGTCCATATAATAGAAGGTGCTGTTTTCATTAATGGTATCCGTACAGGCAGAGTCGGCAAACAAACCATAAACGATCTCAGAACCCGAAAAATCGGGCTTCTCAGGGCTGATACATAAAAAGAACAAACACATAGTAACAGAAAGAGTTAAAAGAAAGAACCCTGGTTTTATGCGTATCATTTTTTATCCTTTTGAATGTAAGGTAGAAAAGGGTTATACCAGCTTAGATAGTAAATATAAATTATACCGGTATTTTGCTGATTCCACCTTTTTTCAATTAACTATTTTACCGCGCTCTAATGCAAAGTAATGGAAAGATTATAAAAACCTATTGTTCTATGTTTTATTGAAAAATTTGGGATTTATTATAAACTCATTCTGGCTTATTAAATATTAAACGGAGGCACTTAAATATTTAAGAATACAAACTGCAATTCAACTATGGTTAATAACTGTCTTTCAAGTTTTTAGTAACAGGGCGATATGGTATTCGTTCTGATATCAAATTCACCCAATTCACCTAATACTCTTCTTGGGAAACACTGCTCCGGGTCTTCACATCCTCTATCTTCAATAAGGTAAAATTGTGTTCTAAAAACCTGGCAATTATTCTTGACATCTATTAAATGAAGTGAACAATATATTCTGTCATAGGCATTCATTTCTTCCATATCAGCCGATGGGTCGTCTGCGGGGACTGACATGTTACCAATAGATTTAAATCTAAATCTATATTTAATTTGCTCAAGAAGCTTCTCACTTTTAAATGATGTCAATTTATCAATAATAAGAAGAAAATCAACCGAAGATTTTTTCAAAGAATTTCCCAATTGTGAATCAAATACGTTACTGTATGAATCCAGGTTTATATGCTTACATTCTTCATTTAATAAAGAATCATTGGGTTTCGTAAGTTTCAAAATCATTATTTTATTCTCATAGAAATATTGCTGCATCTCTGCCTCAATAACATCCCTGAGTTTTTCTTGAAATGAATCCTCCCTATCACTAAGAATTTTATAGGATATTTTCTTATCCTCCAGATTACTACATACCAGTTTATTTATATAAAATGATTTTAATGTTCGCTTTTTCCTCTGTTTTGACAAAAACTCGATAAGATTATCAGTTGCCTCAAGAATATTATCCTTTAACTCATCTTCTTCATTACGAATATGAGATGTACAGCTTTTTTTTACGTAAAAAACCTTCTTATTATTTGCCGGATTTAATCCATTAATTTCTACACTAAATTTAGTCTTATAAGATACAAATTCTTCATCTGATTCTTCCTCACCGTCGTAATCCAAAGTAAGTATAGTGAATTTGAATGTAAGGTCATGCTTCACTATTTTACTTTCTTCTATCACCTCATAATTTGTATAGCCGTTAATTCCCAACGTCATTGCGGTTAAGAAAAGATTTAAATAGTAACCTTGCGGCTTGTCTCCATTAAATTCTTTTAATGTGTCAACAGGACTAAAGAGTATTGTCATGGAGCTTCTTAAATACTTTTTATCAAAAATTTTGTACGTATTTACACCGCTGAAAATTTCATTAGAAAGGATAGACACCATAAAAAAACATACCAGAAATATTCTTTTCATACTATTTCTTTTTGTTTCATTCTGAATACCGTGTTTAATACATATATTAATTAAATAGCATTTATCATTTATAAATCTGGAAAAATATTCCCTATATAAATATAAATTTTATAAACAATATCAAATACTGATTTAAAAACAAGGCTTAATTGACTTGAAAAAAACCTAGGCCCTTAATAGCTGCATGGAACCCTGATCAGTATACTTCTGTTTTTCCCCGGATGAAAGGTGATTTTCCGAATGCATGTTTCATTGTTAATGACAAATTTCATCTCATGCTTACCGGAAGATACCTTCAAATCCCCATAATTTGATTCACCTATATACTTCCCATCCATGTATACCTTGGCTTTTGGTGGAATGGTGGTAATAAATACGGTAGCGTCCCTTCTGTCTATAGCGGGTGCCTTCTCAGTGACGGGAGGTACTGCACCTGTTGTATCAACCTCAACTTCTATGAAAGATTCCCGCTCTTTCAATGGTTTGGATTGTGTCTTTTTAGCTAAATCCGGCGTTTTTGTTTTTAGGGGCTTTTCCCTGGGTTTGGCAATGACAGGCTCCTGTTTCTTAACCGGCTTCTTTGGCTTTGCTACAGGCTCAGGCTTCTTTGCCGGTTTCTTTGGTTTTGGTTTTACCACCGGCTCAGGTTTCTTAACCGCCTTCTTCGGTTTTTTCCCTTCCTTCTGCTTTTTAATGCCGGTTTCAATCGATGTTTTCAGTGCTGTATAATCTTTCGCATTCATATACTTTTTTAATAACGCACTCTCTTTAGAAAAAGCTGTATTAGCCTCACTGGCTTCACCTTTTACCAGTAACGTATAAACCTCATCAACGACACCAACAGCCTTTTTCCTCTCTTCCACCGCCTTCTTTGCCAGCTTATAATCAGTCCCCTGTAATAACGAATCAATATCTTTCGCGATAGCGGCGTTCTCTTTTTTCATTTTTTCGATCAGATCATTCTGCTTGTCTATCTCCTTTTTTTTCAAACTGTCACTTCGTTCGTTCTTTTTTGCAAGAGCGGTATATTCACTCTTCGCCTTATCAAGCGAAGTCTTATCTATCTTGATCCGGCTTTTTTTCTTCTTAATTACCCCTTCCTGCTTAACAATCGCCAGGTTTGCAGAGTTTAATTTCTTTTTTCCTTCTTTCCCGGCTGCGACACTGTCCTGCTGCGCTTTCTTATGTTCCTTATTAAGCTCTGCCAGCTCCTTTTTCTTCTCCTTAATGAGGCTATTATATTTTGCTATCTCCTCCCTTAATAAAAGGAGACCGGCCTCATTTTCCTCCTTTGTATTAACACTGTCCCGGCGTTTAGTTTCAAGGTCTTCTTTTAATGCGTTTTGTTCCTCTTCCTGTTTACTGACAAGTTTATCCCTGGTATCCACCTTCTGCTGTGCATGGTATTCCTGCTCGTCATATTTTTCCCTCGCTTCAATTTTATCCAGCTTCAGCTTCCCATGCTTATTTACCGAAGAGATAACCGCCCTTTCTTTCTTTGCGATAAGAGTGTCAAGCTGCGTTATCCCATACTTTAACGACGTCTCTGACTTCTTTCTCGCATC
>JAUXBV010000366.1 GCA_030619215.1 Fibrobacterota bacterium
AACTCCTTGGCTCACAGAACGACATGGCTACGATCCGACTTCCTGATCCAGTGAAATATGTGCTTTCTGCTTTATTGAGAATATCCCGGAAACATCCTCCAGGTTACCGTTCAGGTCAGTTACCTTTATCACACACTGGTCGGATTCATCCACATCCGGAACTGTCCATTTATGTGAGCCGGTATTGGTTATGGATGCAACAATAGCGTTAAAAGAGCTGCCGTTGTCAGTGCTGTAATCAAGTTTGACCTGCGATACATTAGCACCGCCGCCCGTATCCCATGCAATGGTTATCTCATCACCGGCCCAAAATTCATCACCGGTCATGGGGGAGGAGATTGTAATGTATGGACCGAGTACAACCTTGATTGCGCCTTCATACGTTTCATAGTTAAAGGCTGTGCCAGTAACATAAATCGAGTCAGCGGTTGTTACCTCTATAGAAAAGGTTGCCTGGCCGCCTGTAAGCTTTTTCACTTCCTGAATACCCTGTCCTTCGCTGTAAAGGCATACCGTTGCATCTTCCGTACCGGTCACCACTACATCCTGAGCTCCGCTTCCAACCTCTGAAGGGTGGTTTATGGTAATCGGTTTGGGAGTATCAGTATAAACAAGCAGGGAAGGGTCGCCGAAAAGAACCCAGCAGTCGCTCACCCACGGCCCCTGGTTGGAGTAATCGTCGATCATTTTCATGCAGCCGTTATGGGCAATACCACCATAGGTGCGTTTAATGTTGTCAGTGTATTGCTCGGTTAATATATCAGTGTGCTCATGTATCCCTGCATAGGGCTCATTCCACGGCTGGCTGATTGACGCCATAAATGCTCCGATATACCCGCCGCCTTCTTTTTTAAGAACCGCTTCAGCCAGGCAGTCACCTCCCTCGTCAAATTCTCCGGGATTACAGGCAAGCGTAAAATTAAAAGGATATTTCTTATCATTGGTTAGGCTATTGGCACTACTGTTGCCTATACCAGCTATGGATGTTTTATTACCATGACTGCTGTTTATATGGATGCCAATACCCTGGCCGATGTCGCCGATCAAATCTCTTACTTCGCTCCCACCTGTATTAACAGTGGTATAGGTAAATGCCTCAAGATCTATCTTGATGTGTGCGATAGCATCCTTGTCATCCTGCTCACTGCTTGAATAGGTGCCATATCCATTATTGAGCCAGGTGTCACTGCCACCGAGTTCACGCTCATAATAGAGCACTTTATCAACCTGAGTCTGAATATGTGTAGTAGTGGTACCTGAAAAGCGGCCGGCAAATGCTTCAACATAAGAATCATTACCCTCAATGCAGCAATATTTGTTATCAGACGGATCACCACCGGAACTTGAGGTGGGTACCTGTTGCGCATCACCTACCAGCAGGAGATATTTCAGATCCTTGTTATTATAATAGTCAGCTACGTATGAGGTTATGTCACTGACATCAGCGACATTAACCATTTCAGTTTTTATGCCCCTTTTATTCTTCCATGCAACAAACGGCTCCATTGTTGACATAAAGTCGCCATAGGAGATGATCAGCATGGTACCTTCCTCGTCAACAGGAGTGTATCTCTGTGTTTTATAATTTATAAACCGCCTGGAATATATCTGATTAAAGTTTGGGCCGATTAATAATGGCTTGGTCCTTTTCTTTATGTTGATTCCAATTTCACTGGTAGGGGAGACGTTAACCGTAATCCCGGTAAATACTCTTAAAGTATTACTTTTAGCATTAAACATAAAAGGTTGAAAATAAACGACATTAGCCCTGAAGTCTCTGGCAATATAGGGAGTTCCCAGTTTTGCGCATTGTGCAGGAAACCACCCTTCTTTGTTATAGATTTCACCGAATTCATAAGGAACATCAGCCGGATTAATTTTCCTGGAAAAAGAGCCTTTGGACGGAGCAAGAGTATTCACTTTAATGTCTTTGTACTGCACATCCACAATTTCAAGTTGCATTTTTGGAAAATCAGGGATTATCATGCTCTGTGCAACACGGGGAACATGGGGGAACCCCTTTTCTTCATCGTATGCTGCATCCGGCAGAAAAACAAGATCACAATTTTTACCATGGATGGAAATAGTCTGTATCTTATAACCAGATTCAGACATGCTGAAGCGCAAAGAAACCTCATCACCTCTTTCCTGAAGGAGGTTAACCTGGTACTCAGCAAATGAATTGAAAAAAAATAAGGATAGGACGAAAAGAAGCTTCTGAACATACTCGTTCTTTTTATTCAAAATATACCCCCCACAACAGAATATTATTAAAAAAGTTTATCGGTTATATAAACATGCTCTTTAATCAATATACTGAAAATATGGGAATTATCCATTTTTTTTATTGAATTATGAAATTTATGTTCTCATTCTGAGAACATTTAGACGAGAGGGACGGAGGAAGTTTATCAGTTTAATTTGTACTCTTTTACTAACGGTTCTCCCTGTTTAATTAATTCTGAAACTGATTGAGGACGGATTTTTAAGTATTCTAGGTATTGAGCTATATGAACAACCAGGATTTCATGATTACGATGAGTTTATAAAAGAGATTAATTTTATTGCGCGTGAAGATACTGTTTGCCTACCACGAATTCTTATCGTCTCTAATTTGATGCCATGAGTATCACAAATGTGTAGAGCAATTTATTCGATTCTTATAACTGCCGAAGGCTTTGTTCAACTAATTATCTCATTAACTGAAAAATCATACACAATAAAATGAACAGTAATTACTAACTTTGGACCAGAACCTGCCATGGTAGCAGTTCCCGCGGTAGCTCTTTCATAAGTATAAACTAATTTATTTATTGCAATAACAGAATTTGCATCTTCGGCATATTTTTTAACAGTTTCTAATTTTGGTACATAAAAAGTATAGGGTATGCTATCTTTAGTAATTTTTTTATTAATCTCCATAAAGTAGTTAGCGTCACTTTGCCTTTGTATATCATCTATTAACGATGGTAATGCTACCACATTTATGTTACTTGTACTATCTTTAAAACCATTTAGAATGTGAATGTAAGATGTGTCCCGTAATATTATTTCAGCTTCCCTGCTATCTTTATCAAATCGTTTATGAAACTTTTTTCGGTCGCCTACTATTACGGCGTCTGGCATTATAGGGAAAAGTGTAATTGTTACTTTCCTATCGCCAATAGTATAGTTTTTATTAATAAAAACATATGTACCCATACATCCTAAAAATATAGAAGAGCATAAAATTGTTAATATAAGACGTTTCATAAAGCCTCCAAGTGTTTAATAATTTAAGGTATAAGGTGCATTAAATCTATTTATAATTTTCTAATTTCATTCTGTATTAATATATACCGGCAACGCCAAGGCTCAGCAGATTCCAGCCTAACCTTTTAAGCTTTCCATGCTGGATTCTGTTGCATACCTCTTGTTTTGCAGCGCAGCTCGCTTCATTTTATGCATATCATTTCATGATGTCTGAAAGTCATACATTACTAAATTTTAATATAAATCCTCAATTAAATAATGTTTATTGTAAATTATATATACTTTTATGGCCAGGAAGGTATTTTTCCAATATAATACTCTTTTCCAAGGCGAGCACGAATCAACTTTTTAGATAAATTTTTACCGTCAATGTATACATCTGCTATGATTACAAAATTCCTACCTTTTTGTATATTTCGTAATTCTATTTCATTAGCGTTCTTTAAGGCTTTTTCTGTATATTCTTTGGCTCTAACAGCAATTTTATTTGTTGAGCCTGTTGTTTTTGAAACTGAAGGAGATGAAACGCCAAAAACATAAATAGTTATATTTTCGCCAATAATTGCAGGAAAGTTCTTTATATTAGCTTTAAAACTATCACCACGAGTAACAGCAATAATAGAATCAACTATTGCGTTTCCATAAGTTTTTTTATTATAAAATAAGCCGGGTGAAATAGACGCACAGGAAAACCAAATAAGAACGATTATAATTAAATATTTCATAACGGTTTAAATATATTCATTGACCGGATAATAGTGTTATTTCAATACGCGCATAACAATTAAATTCTCTTATATAATTCACAAAGCAGAACTTCCGGATCTTCAGTCCCTTCTACCGAAATCTTCTGCTTTATCTTTTCATAGAATTTATCCATGAGGTTATCTTTTTCGATCCCGGCCTGTATAGTGCCCAGTCTACTGTAGAGGTTTTTTATAGTTAGTTTATCGTTTGGGTTCAGGCTTTCAAGCCCTTTTATGAGAATTGACCTTCTTGGTTTGGAATCCACAAGCATATTTTCAACAAATTTTTTTATGGATTTATTTGACGAACGGTCATATATTACTATGGTATTTGCGACTAAATCACCCAAACGCCTGTTATATTGTTCAAACAGCATAGTTACTATAGCCAGCATGTATCCAAAAGGAAGCATATCTACTGCGCGCAGCACATTTCTCACACAGGAATCCAATAATGAAATTCTTGAACCATCTGTTCTCAGTACACGGATACCAACGATTTTTTTACCGGGAGTTTTACCGGAGTAGATAATTTCAAAAAAAACAAAAT
>JAUXBV010000131.1 GCA_030619215.1 Fibrobacterota bacterium
GACCTATCGCTATCCGACCCTGGCCCGGTTTATGGCCGGACACTGGGCCACCGAAGCCGTACACGTTGTTCCGGTTTTCGGCGAGAGTGGCGCCCTGCTGGAGCATGGCGTTTACTACCTGTTCTACAACTGGCCTCTGACTATCCGAAGGGAAATGCGTGAAAGGGCTCAGCTGCGCACTGCTATGAAGCCGCGCTACTGGCATGTTGGTTTATGTGCAGTGGTTACAGCGGGAATCTTCGGTTTTGTTGATTATATACATTTTACCACAACAGAAATGCTTCCCGGCCTCAAAAACATCTGGTGGCTGAGTGCGGCCTTACCCTTATGCTGCGGAGCGGTGGTTGCTCTCGGATGCGGTGGCGCGAAGATATGGAAGCGGATCGTTGCAGCAGTTATCTGCGGCATTGTTACAGCACTCTTCTATACAGCAATTTCAACAGCAATCGGATACGGCGGACACACAGACATTTCCCCTATGGTAACACCCCTGATATGGCGCCTGTTTGTTTTTACTGTTCTGTCAGGTGTTGGGGCGGTACTGGTAGAGTTAAGATAAAATATTTTCGTCTCTCTCTTTTAATTTTACGAATTAAATTTCCTGCACCATGAAACCGAAGCGTTAAAATTTACAGCGAAATACAAACCCCGGCATTAATAAGAAATCCACGCCCGCCGATACTAACATTGTCATCCAGGTCACTAAAGGGGAGCATAAATTTAGCATCTGCAAAAAAGCCAAGCGGTATTGCCGGGAGTTTTACCATTGTACCGCCAATGAAATTCACACCGAAGGTAGGTTTCTTGGATGCATCAATAAGGCGTTGAACAATATCTTTCATGAGATCTTCCCTTGCCCCAACGCCGCTAATATTACTGAACTTATTCTTATTTGGCGCCTGGTCTGAAAATGATGACTTAATGGGCGAATCTAAAACATCCTCAATAAAAGAGTTTGTAATAATCGGTGTACCCAAATGAAAACTAAGACCTCCCCCTAAATACATGCTGAATGTTTTCATCTTCTTCGGAACGGCAAAAAGGTTCTTTCTTATTAACGCATCAATATGCAGTTTAAAATAGGGCGTTTTTGAAAGGCCGAACATCTTAAGATACCCCAGGTCAAACTGCTCCAGTGTTAAGGGCACCTCCTCCATTTTCAGCAGCTTCTCATAATTGCCGGTTTCGAGGAAATTGTCAATATCATCCTGGGTAATGTTATCCTGAACATCGCCGGAGGGGTATTTCAGCAGCGCCTCATACTCCCAGGCGCCCATGTTGAACGAAACCTCGATTGCATCGATAACAGGAATAGCATCGATAAAAACCTTACCACCGAAATTGATTACCGACCGTGTCCATTCAGAGCGGGAAAGGGTGAAGGGCAGGGCTGTTGCCGCGTCCGTACCTGGAATGAGCTCTTTAAGACTGTCAACCGATATGTTCAACGGCAAAGCGAAGCTCAGATTGGGTATACTGTCAATCATATCCAGCAGGGGTGCGGGCTCCCCAAATGAGAGCGGGGCGTCAAAGGAATCGTCCATATCAAGGGTGAAATCAAAGCCCCACTGAATTCCTGCACCTACCAGCGCATGTGTGGGCAGGACAAAGAGGAAACATACCACGGCAACTTTTAATATATGAGATATAAGCCTATTCATAAACAGGTCTCCTTTGGTGTTAGAGTTATTTATTCGGCAGATAAAAACATATTATATAAACTAAATAATATTTCAGTCAACTATCTGTTTTTTTTAGCGGCAAAATATCTTAAAAAAAACAAAAGACTACTGTTTGTAAGAACCATCAAAGATAGTATATTTAATTATAAATTACCGGTACTGATTTTACCATAAAACCATAAGGATACTTTTTTTGAATCAAACGGGTGAATATAAGGTAAAGCTCGATCTCTTTGAAGGCCCCCTTGACCTGCTTCTGTATCTTGTACAGAAGTCTGAGGTTGACATTGTAGACATCTCCGTGGCAGAAATTTCAAAGCAGTATCTTGAGTATCTTGACATCATGAGGGACTTAAACATCAACATAGCAAGTGAATACCTTTCCATGGCAGCAACACTGGTACGTCTCAAAGCACAGGAGATTCTTCCCGATACCGAGGCTGAAGTGCTTGAGGATGAGGAGGGTATCTATAACAGGGAACTGCTTATTGAAAAGCTTCTGGAGTATAAAACATACAAGGAAGCGGCAGGCTCCCTCAGAAAACATGAGGCGGAGCAGTACGGCAGCTTTACCCGCGGCAAACATGAAGACGTCGAAGTGACCCTTGACGACGAAGCTTACGTCGGCAATGTAAGCATGTTCGACCTTATTACCGCTTTCAGGCGGGTGCTCCAAAAGGCTCACGATGCCGGCGACGAACCGGTTCAGGTTGTTGAGCGGGAAAACATAAGGCTGGACGATCGACTTGAGCATGTGCTCGGCTACCTGGAAGATAAGGGCGAAATTCCCTTTGAAGACCTTTTTAAAGACGACTTTCGGAAACTCGTCCTGATTGTTACCTTTATGGCAATTTTAGAACTGGTTAAAATGAGGAAAATTATTTTCCGGCAGGAGAGTGATTTAGGCAAACTGTTTGTAAAAAGACGCGGCAATATCATAGAAAAGGAATAGCCGAATATGGAAGAACAGGAACAGGCGGATGCACAAAAAAGCGAGGCTCCGGAAACTTTGAGAATATTGGAGGCTGTGCTTTTTGCTTCGGATGAGGTTATGAGCCCTGCGAAGTTAAAAACCATCCTCCCTGAGTCGCCGGATGCAAGGATCATCAGGAAAATGGTTGACGAGATTAACATCAGGCTTCAGCAGGAGCGGCACCCGTTTGAGATAGTGGAGCTGGGAGGCGGGTATCAGTTTCGAACCGTTCCCTACTATCAACCCTGGGTACAGCAGCTTTTTAAGGAAAAATCTGCACGAAAAATATCGATACAGGGGCTGGAATGCCTTGCCATTATAGCCTACAAGCAGCCCATTTCAAAGGCGGAAATTGAGGCCATACGCGGCGTGCTTTCAGACGGCGCCATGAAAACACTGCTTGAGAAGCATTTTGTTAACATTGTCGGTAGAAGCGACAAAGCAGGACGCCCGTTGCTTTATGGAACTTCCCAGGAGTTTTTAAAATACTTTGGTATTAACAAGCTCTCCGACCTTCCAAAAATCGAAGAGTTTGAGGCGGTAGCAAAAGAGCAGATGGAGCTTTTCTCCGATGAGACTTTGGTTGAAGCCGGGTTTGTACTGAAAGAACAGCCGGTAGAAGGGCAACAGGAACCTGATGGTATTGAAGGGGAAGTTATTGACGGCGAGAAAAAGGAAGAGATAGAAAAAGAGACGGAATAGAAAAATATCTCATTGGGCCGGGTAGACCGAGCCTGCCTCAAAATTATATAAGAAAAGAAAAAACAGCAGTCATTCCGGCATAGGGACAAATTGTCCCCGGGTAGAAATGCAGACAACCGCCGGTATGGAGGTCTTTTAAAATGGCAAAAAACAGGAAAAAAAGAGATGTAATATGAATAATAGTAACGAAATTGAACCTAAAAGCAAACTCGTTGTATTCCAAAGCAAAGAAATTCGCAGGATATGGCACAACGAAGAATGGCACTACTCAGTGGTGGATATTTGCGGTGTTCTTACAGACAGCGCCGATTCAGGAGCGTACTGGCGAAAACTAAAGCAAAGACTTAAGCAGGAAGGGAGTGAAGTCGTGACAATTTGTCACGGGTTGAAACTGAAAGCTCCTGATGGGAAGAAACGGGTAACAGATTGCGGCAACACAAAAGGGATTTTTCGTATTATCCAGTCTATCCCATCAAAAAAAGCGGAACCCTTTAAGCTGTGGCTCGCTCAACTCGGTAAAGAACGACTCGATGAAATAGAGAACCCGGAATTAGCCCAGGCCCGGATGAAGGAGATATACGAAAAGAAAGGCTATCCGAAAGACTGGATTGATAAGAGATTAAGGGGAATTGCCATCCGACAGAATTTGACCGATGAATGGAAAGAGCGGGGTATTGAAGAACAACGGGATTTCGCTATTTTAACTGCCGAAATATCCATAGCAACTTTTGGCATGACACCAGGTGAATATAGAAACCTTAAAAATCTACCCGAAAAATCAAGAGCCAATCTGCGCGACCACATGGATGATTTGGAGCTTATTTTCACTATGCTGGGCGAACGCATGACAACAGAAATTTCAAAAGAAGAAGAACCGTATACATTCGGAGAAAATAAGGATGTTGCAAAGAGAGGCGGTAAAGTTGCCGGAAATGCCAGAAAAGAGGCTGAAAAAGAGCTTGGCAGAAGCATCATTTCTAAAAAGAACTATTTAAATAATGGACAATTGAAAATTGACAACGAATAATGAAAAAAATATAATTAATGACAAGAGTTTTGATTTTGCATTACGCATAATAAAACTCTATAAGTATTTATGCAAACGAAAAGCAGCACAAAAAGAGTCCGCCTCCACCGTCATGGCTCCAGTAGTTGTTTATGCCGATTGATTAAAAATTATATACTATGTCTACCAAGGAAAAAAAGGAACCGAATAAAACTCTCACCCCCATGATGCGCCAGTACAAGGCAATCAAGGATCAGAACCCTGATACGGTTCTGCTGTACCGTATGGGGGATTTTTATGAGATGTTTCATGAGGATGCAAAGATCGCCTCCGATGTTCTCGGCCTTACCCTCACCAGCAGAAACCACGGCGGAGCGGACAGGACTCCGCTTGCGGGATTTCCCCACCATGCGCTGGACCGGTACGCCAACCGCCTTGTACACGCGGGGCACAAGATTGCTATATGCGAACAGGTTGAAGACCCGAAAACAGCAAAGGGTATTGTTAAACGCGACATAATTGAAGTCATCACAGCAGGCACTGCAACGGAAGACAACTTTATTGATGAGAAAAGCAACAACTTCATTATTTCCGTGGTGTGTGATAACGACATTGCCGGCATGTCAATATGCGATCTGTCAACCGGCGAGTTCTCTCTGGAGGAAATCCCCTCCGGCCAGCTTGAAGAGGAGATTACCCGCATAGACCCTCAGGAGATCCTTATTCCTGACGGGGAGGAAAACGCCCTGTACGGCAAACTGAAGAAGCAGTTTCCAAGGATACTCTTTTCATGTTTTGACCCCTGGAAGTTCCATACAGACCATGCTGCCGATGTACTGAAAAAACATTTTATGGTGGCCTCCCTGCAGGGAATGGGGCTCGAGGGTTACACCCCCGGGATTGGCGCTGCAGGCGCACTCCTTTCCTACCTGAAGAAGCAGAAGAAAAACGACCTTCGCCATATATCAACACTCAAACCGCGAAGTCTCGAGGAATTTGCCGAGCTTGATCCCGCAACCATACGCAACCTCGAACTCCTGCACCCTTTACAGGCCGGTGATACGGACGGGACGCTGATTTTTGTTCTGGATAAAACAAGCACCTCTATGGGCGCGCGCCTGCTGAAAAAATGGGTCACGCACCCATTGAAAAATATAACTGAAATCAACCGGCGCCTTGATTGTGTCGAATGGCTTAAAAAAGATGTTTTTGTCAGGGGTGAGGTTGACCTCTTCCTCAGGGGCATTGCCGATATTGAACGGCTGATAGGCAGGATTACCTTTGAACGTGCAAACGCGCGTGACCTTAATGCATTAAAACAGTCTCTCAACACCTTTCCCTCTATTATAAAATGCCTTGCATCAACCCCCTGCAGCCGTATAAAAGGGATATGCACCTCTCTGGAAGGGTTTGAACCGGTCTGCAAACGCATCGAGGAGACAATCGTTGAATCACCCCCGCTATCCCTGCGCGAAGGCGGGCTTATAAAACTGGGCGTATCCGGGGAACTCGATGAAATTAAGGGTGCGGCAAAAAACGGAAAGCAATGGATTGCGCGGCTGCAACAGACCGAAAGGGAACGTACCGGCATCTCCAAACTGAAAGTCAACTACAACAAAGTCTTCGGCTATTATATAGAAGTGTCGAAATCCAACCTGAGTGCGGTGCCGGAAGATTATATACGAAAACAGACACTGGTAAATGCAGAGCGCTTTATCACGCCGGAACTCAAGGACATGGAGGCAAAGGTGCTTGGGGCAGAGGAGCGGCTCAGCACCATGGAATATAACATCTTCGTTAACCTGAGAAAAGAGATTGCCGGGGAGTGTGAGCGTATTCAGAAAGCTGCCGAATCAATTGCTACCCTTGATGTATTTACCTCCCTGGCAAAGCTCGCGGCAAACAACCGCTATTGCAGACCCGTTCTCAACGATACCTGCGATATACACATAGGTGACGGCCGGCACCCTGTTGTGGAGCAGATGAATATGGGCGAGCAGTTTGTTCCCAATGATACGGACATGGTATACGATTCCTCCCAGATAATGCTTATTACCGGCCCGAATATGGCAGGAAAATCCACCTACCTCCGCCAGAACGCACTCATTGCCATAATGGCGCAAATGGGCTCATTCGTACCGGCTGCCCATGCTGAAATAGGCATTATTGATAAATTCTTCACACGGGTCGGGGCATCCGACCGCCTTGCACGAGGTATGAGCACCTTTTTAGTTGAAATGATCGAAGTTGCAAATATCCTGAATAATGCCACAAATAAAAGCATTGTCCTTCTCGATGAGGTAGGCAGGGGCACCTCAACATTCGACGGTATCAGTATTGCCTGGGCCGTAGCTGAATTCCTGCATGAAACAGAGAACTGCCGCGCCCGAACACTCTTTGCAACCCATTACCACGAGCTTACCGAGCTTTCACTCCTCTTCCCGAGAATTAAAAACCTGCATATTAAAGTTAAAGAGTGGAACGACAAGATAATCTTTATCAGAAAAATAGACGAGGGAAGCTGCGACCACTCTTACGGCATACAAGTAGCCAGACTCGCCGGTGTTCCAAAAAAGGTTATTATCAGGGCAAAGGAGATACTCTCCAATCTTGAGAATATGGAGCTGACCCCTGAGCATAAGCCCGTCCTTGCCCGCCACCATAACGAAGAAGAAAAAGCAAAGCCCCAGACAGACCTTTTTGAGGGTATCCAGCTAAACCTTATTGATTCAGCAAAGATCGAAATAATCGAACAGCTTAAAAACATTGATATTAACTCAGTTACACCAATAGAAGCACTGAATTTACTCGCTGAGATAAGAAATAAGATCGATTTGAGTTAGTTGAACTTTTTACTCTTTTAACAGGCACACAGCATTATATGTCTGTTTTTGCTGAAAATCATTTCGTTTTTTTCGATAAAACTATATACTCACTGGTTATGAATAAATACGATAAAGAGAAATGGTTTATGATCCTTGGAGTGGCACTGATAATTGCCATTATCTTTATTATCGACATCTTTCTACTCTCCTGGTTATTTAGAGCAGTTGGGGATGTAATATCTGAAGCAACGACTTGGAGATTTGGAGAAAGCACATTTTCACGCAATGCTGTAGTGGTGCTTGTAATAGATGTGCTGATATTCTGGCCGCTATTCAAGTTGTTAAGAGAATTAAGAGACCGAATATATTACCCAGAGTACTATGACAGGAAAAAAAAGAAGAGAAAATAAGCTACAATAAAAAGTTGTTTCTATAGAATCTATTGTTAGAACGAGAAGATGAGCATAAAATGAAGATTAAAAAAAGTACTTTATTGTTTTCTAACATAGTTATCATTTTAATTCTTATAACGTTCTTGAATGGATTATGAAAAAGAAATTTTACGAAAAAATTAAAGTAGATGAGACGAAAGAAAATTTGACTATGAAGAAAAATCAAGATATTGATGAACGTCCTGAAGTTCATCAATTATTTAAAAATTTGAAAGACAAATTGAATATACTTGAGAAGCTTTTAGAAACGTGCTGTAACCATTGGGGATATGAAGATCCTCTCTATCGTTTCTATC
>JAUXBV010000206.1 GCA_030619215.1 Fibrobacterota bacterium
ATAATATTGAGTCTCTTTTAAGAGAGATAATTCGTACTAACAAATACCCTGAAGGGTTTTAATGCCAGCTTGTCTGGTGCACTGGGTAAATTTGTAAGTACTCATTATAGAAGCGGACAGGTCATATCAAATATGCCCTGCCGCTTAACTCACTATTATAACTGTTTTTTTTTAACCCCTTTAATGTACAAGGAGATCCTATTTTGGCAAAAAATGACCTTGTATCACTGGCGCTTGTGTATCATGAACCCATGCATGCATATGGAATTAATGCCATCATTAAAGAGATGGGGCTCGAACACTGGGCCTACATTTCACCTGCTTCAATTTATAATACCCTCTCCAGACTTGAAAAGATTGGGTGCGTTGATGTAACGACTGAGAAGGTTGGAAACATGCCTGAACGAAAGGTGTACCAGATAACGCCCAAAGGGAAAGAAAGATTTCATGACGAGCTGAAAGATGCGTTACTCGCATCCAGTATGGGTGATAATCCCTTCTATCTTGCAGTGTCGTTTGCTTATGGAATTAAGTCAAACGAAGCTATCTCAATCCTCCGTGAGAGAATAGAAAATCTGGAAAAGGTTCTTGAGCATGTTACTAAAGAATTTGAACAGCTAAAAAACATACATGGGTATAGCGGTATGATTATTACAAAAGCCGGCATAAAACATGTTGAAGTTGAGATCGAAGCTGCAAAGGAATTTATCGAGTTGTTAAAAACAAAACCTGATTTCTATATGAAAGATATGAGAAATATGATCAGTGAGATGCTTAAGCATAAAGAAGCACAGGATTCGAAGGCTACTGATCAGAATTCAGAATAAACACATTATCACTTTGATAATCAACACTTAAAAACAATGTTCATATCTAATATAAAAATGATTATAAAAGAAAGGATCTGATATGGGAGAAATAAAAAACATTTGGATATTTATTATTTGTATAGCGTTTTCTCTCTCTAACCTGCAGGCAAAAATCCTCACTCTGAGCGAAGCTGAGAATACTGCCATAACCACAGGCTACGAAGCCCGGGCAAATTATTTTGAAGAACAGGCGAAAGAGTGGGAGAAGAGAAATACGATTGCAAACTATTTACCAACTGTTGATTACTCTCTTAATTTCATGAGAATGGATGATTCAACAATTTATTACTCAAATATCGCAATGGATATGATTCAATCCCAATTTCCAGATATTGATATGAGTAGAAACATGATGTATAAAAATAATGTCTCCCATGAAATTTCTATAAATCAACCAATCTATAATGGTGGTGTAGAAATAGCAGCTATAAAAATTGCTAAACATATGAAAAAAGCACTTGACTTACAAATGGAAGCATCTAAGCAGGAAAATATTTACAATACACGCAAAGCTTATTTTGACGCATTATCTGCGATAGAAAGAACTAAGGTAGCAAGACAGGATCTATCATGGACCACACAGAACCTGCGCAATGCAAAGATTAAGCATAAGATAGGAGGTGTTCCAATTACCGATGTTCTTCAATGGGAAGCAGAAGTATTAAAAAAAGAGAGTGAAGTCCTTGAAGCCGAAGCAACTGAGAAATTCATGACCTTAACGCTTTATAAAACAATGGGGATCCCGCCGGACAAGCATATTTCATACAAATTACAGCCTTTTGAATCTTTTGAAATATGGTATAAAAAAGGCTCAATAAGTACGAATGACAGTATTAAAAATAACTATCAACTTATGTCAGTGAAAGCTTATACAAAAGTAGCGGAAGAAAATAAAAGAATAGCTCTCAGTTCCGCCTTACCAAAACTTAATGCTTATTGTAAATACAGCAAAGACCAGGGTTGGATTGACGTAAATGATATCATTGACAAACCACGTACATTAACAGCTGGTGCAATACTAACGGTGCCTCTCTTCAGTGGTTTAAAAAGCCCTACAAGCTACCAAAAATCAAAATATGAATATATGAAAACAGTTATCGAGGAAAAACAAATTGAAACTCAACTTAAAGTAAATCTTGAAAGAATAAAGCTTTTTTATAAAGCCTCCTACGAAGCTGTAAAAGCTGCAAAAAAGCAACAGGAGCTCATGGAGAAACAACTTGATATAATGCAGAAGCGTTATGATGGCGGTTTAGTAAATCAGTCACAATTTCTGGAAGTGTCTTTAGGAACTAAATTAGCACGAATTGGTTATATTTATAAGCTGCTTGAATGTCTTTTATATGAAGCTGAATACATGAAAAATGTAGGAAAACTGGAGGTTACCCAATGAAAACCTTACGTTGTGTTATAATTGCCGGCCTTGTTATTTTTGCTGGATGTAAAGAAAAGAAAAGTGAAGAGACAGAAACAAAACAGGCTCCACCGACAGCGGTTGAAGCGGTCAAAGTTTCAAAGGGAGTCATTTCACGCGATGTCCGTGCATCCGGTGTTGCTGCCGGTATTCGCGAATCATATGTTGTCTCAGAAACCCAGGGTAGGATTGAGAAAGTCAATTTTAATCTGGGGCAATGGGTCAATAATGGCCGATTACTCGTACAGGTAAATTCAGCTATTCAAAAAGCTGCTTATGAACAGGCCAAGAGGGCTGCTTCTGCTGCGGAGCTGAACCTTACCGTAACGGAAGAGCTTTTTAATGAAGGAAGTGCATCTGATGCTGAGCTGAAAAACGCACAGAGCCAGGCAACCGGCGCAAGAACCCAGCTTGAATCGACACGTAAAGCATACAGCGATTGCAGAATATTAGCACCTATCTCCGGCTATATTGCCCAGAAAGAGTTGACTATTGAAAAGGGTAACGTGCTTGCGGGAGGAACTCTTATTACGAGGATTGTTGATATTTCCTCCCTGAAAACTACCGTCCCTGTCGGAGAGATGGAAGTGGGAATTCTTAAAAAGGGAATGCCCGCAGAAATTAAAGTTCCGGCAGTTGGGAACCAAACTTTCTCCGGAAAGGTAAGGGCAATCGCAGCAGGAAGCGATCCGTCAACCGGCTCATATCCTGTAGAGATCGCCTGGAAAAACACAAAAGACCGCCGGATAAAGTCGGGCATGTCTGTGCGCGTTACAGTTTCAACTGAAGAGAGCGATTCTGTTATACTTATACCGGCAATCTCCACCTTTGAAAAGGAACATAAAAATGCGGTCTTCGTTGCTTCCGATAGTAAAGCCGCTATACATTTTATTCAAACCGGACGCGCTATCGGCAACAGCGTTGAAATAATCGGCGGGCTAAAAGTGGGCGAGATATTAATTACAACCGGGATTGCTACCCTTTCACGTGGTGAGAATATCATCGTCACTTTAAAAGGTGAAAGTGGAGGTATTGAATGAATATTGGAAAATTCTCCGTTACAAATCCTGTGCTCGTCGATATCTTAATGGTATCCATTCTATTGTTAGGAATCTTTTCATTTATACGTTTACCCAGGGAATTAATGAGCGATGTTGCGTTCTCATGGGTTTTCATTGCTGTTCCCTACCCCGGAGTCTCTGCTGAGGAGATCGAAAAAAACGTTAGCACAAAAATAGAGGAAGAGATCTCGGATATTGACCATATTAAAGCAATAAGCTCTGTCTCCCGCGAGGGAGTTGGCTTTGTCCAGGTAGAATTTGAAGATGATATCTCAAAAGAGGAGTTCGCAAGGCTGTATCAGGACGTTCGTGTGGAATTTGATAAAGTCAACCTGCCTGACGGCACTATGGATCCCTGGATAGACGACTTCACCACCTCTGACTTTATGCCTATTATTTCAGTTGTTTTAACCGGCGATGTTGACGTTGCAACAATGGACAAAACAGCCAGAACTCTGCGGGAGAAATTGCTTGACGTAGAGGATGTATCAAAAGTTGAAATTGTTGGAGGCCAGGAAAGAGAGGTCTGGATTGAAGCGGACAGGGATAAAATGGAAGCTTATGGGATCTCTTTAGACCAGATTATAAATGCGCTGAAATATAGAAACCTGAATGTACCCGGAGGAACTCTCGAATATGGCAGCCGTGTCTACCTTTTGCGCACACTTGGAGAAATGCAAAAAACATCTGACTTCGGTAAGGTAATCGTTCACCGAAGGCCCGGACAAGGTTCGATCTCCGTCTCTGATGTTGCGACCATTAATAGCGGTTATGCAAAATCACGATATGATATGCGATTCAACAGCGAGAAGGCGCTTTCATTGGTAATTTCTAAAAAAATAAAGGGTAATTCCTTACGAGTTGTTGACAATGTTAAAAAAGCAGTTGAAGAATTTCAAAATTCTCTACCGAAAAGCATTTCTATTACACTTACCAACGATACAACTTTCATGATCAGAGATATACTCAGCACCCTTGGCTGGAATTCGATAATAGGTTTTGTTTTAGTCATTATTGTTCTCTTTATTTTTATCGGCATTAGAAACTCTTTCATAACAGCGCTTGGTATTCCAATTACCTTCGCCATTACATTCATTTTTATGGAGAGTTACGGTGAAACATTAAATGGAAATTCACTCTTTGCTTTAGTGCTTGTTCTGGGTATGATCGTTGACCATGCTATTGTAATTATGGAAAACAGTTACCGCCACCGCCAACTCGGCCTGAGTGCACATGAAGCCGCTATCATAGGAACTAATGAAGTTGTCAAGCCTGTTATTGCCGCAACAGGAACAACTATTGCAGCCTTCCTTCCCCTCATGCTCCTGCCCGGCATTATGGGAAAATTCATGCGCATAATCCCTTTTGTTGTTTCATTTGCACTGGTCGCTTCCACTTTAGAAGCCCTGATATTCCTCCCCTGCCATTTTGTCGAATGGGGTGGTAAGGTAAAAGAAAAAGGGAAAGGGTTCATCGGCAGGTGGCAGAATTCATTCAACGCTCTGCTCTCAAAAATCTATCGCCACCGCTGGTTGACGCTCCTTTTAACTCTCCTTACGATAGCAGCGACCGGAGCACTCTTTCCTTTTGTCAAACAAGACCTTTTTGCTGAAGAGGAATGGTCACAATTTTTCATTGATATTAAACTTCCTGTGGGAACACCCCGGCATGTAACTGATGAGGTAACCTTCCGTTTTGAGGAGCGTTTAAAACCTCTTATTGGAAACGGTGAAATAGTTTCACTGAGCACAACCGTAGGTTTTTGTATTACCGAAACCGAATGGCTGACTCACAGCAATTATGCTCAAATAACCATTGATGTTACAGAAAAAAAAGAGGGCAGGAAAAGACCTATTACTGCCATTATGGATGATTTAAAACAGTTATGCAGCGATATCCCGGGTGCTGAAAGCGTTAATTATCGCAAATTATCAAGCGGACCACCTGTTGATAAACCTATATCTTTCAGATTGCTTGGTGATAATTATGATGATATGGCATCCATTGCATCCGATTATAAAAAGCTACTGGAGGAATATCCGGAATTATATAACATTGAGGATAATTACGACAAGGGTATTCCGGAGCTGAGAATAATAACTAACGAAGAACGGGCCCGGGAACTGGGTTTGAGCGTAGGACAAATAGGCATTTACCTGAGAAATTGCTTTGACGGTGCAAAAACAACTGTATTTTATGATGAAGATGAAGAAATTGACGTTATAGTAATATTTGCAGAAAAATACCGCTCCTCCATTGAAGATATTCTTAACCTTAAATTTCCCACTCCTGACGGAAGATTGGTACCTTTTTCAACCGTATGCAAGCTTGAAAGGGGTACTGGTATCGGTACAATAAAGAGATATGACGAAAAACGCGAAATTACTATAAGTACCGATGCTGAGGATAAAAAAAGAATCCGTTCTATAATGGATAGAATCGAAAAGGTATTTAACGAAAAATATAAAAATATATACACGGATATTTCTCTTAAAATGGGAGGGGAATTTTCTGAATTCAATCTGCTTTTAATGGATATAGGCAGGCTTTTCATCGTTGGCCTTTTCTTAATGTACGTAGTCCTTGGCGCACAATTCAAATCATTTCTACAGCCGTTTATGATGATATTTGCAATCCCATTTGCCTTTATAGGCTGTATTCTATTTCTTGTAATATCTCGCACTCCCCTTTCAATTGTTGTATTATTTGCCGGCGTTGCACTCGCAGGAATATGTGTCAATGACTCCATAATACTGATCAGTTTTATTAACAGCCTACGACGAAAAGGTATAGAAACAATGGAGGCTGTCCTGGAAGGTGCAGCTGTACGACTACGTCCTATTATACTGACCTCTGTTACAACTATAGGCGGTCTTACTCCAATGGCAATCGGACTCGGAGGCCGTTCCGAAACATGGGCGCCTATGGCATCAACAATAATTTTTGGCCTGTTTTTCTCTACAGTGGGAACTCTTTTTATCATTCCGTGTATCTACGGAATCATGCACGATATTACAAGATTTTTTGGTAAGAAAATGAAACTGGAAGGAGAATAGGATAAATTTTTCCACCTTCAATAAATTTTCTCCGCTCCGCTAAAGCTACTCCGCGTCGCTGAAGCTATGCGGAAGCGTGTGCGGAAGCGTGTGCGGAAGCGTGTGCGGAAGCGAGC
>JAUXBV010000138.1 GCA_030619215.1 Fibrobacterota bacterium
GAAACGGATATCAATAAGTCCAATATTAAAAAGGACGGTAAGGATAAGAATAAGTAATATAAGAAATGTATTGAAAAACGCTCTCATTGAACTCGTCCTTATATTGAAGGGGCCTGAACGCCTCTCACTCTCTATGCATCACTTCCGGGTCCAACCGATCCGGTCCTGCGATCAATAGCATAACAGGACCCATCTAAACTCTTAACATACTTCTTAACTTCCGCTGCCACTTGAATCATCTCTGCATGCCTTCTAAAGGGCCGCGTTTTATTAGTAACAACTGCGATGGAAACACTGATAAGGGGGAATCTCTGTCTCTGGCCCTGCCGGTTTACCGATTCTATAAATCCATTACGGGCATCAACACTATTATAAAACTGATAGATACCACGATCGAAAGTAGTAATAAAAGCCTTTGCATAAGGTTCCCAGAACTCATAAGGAGTGACAACTACAAAATCATCACCGCCTTCATGGCCAACAAAAATATTCTGCATATCTTTGCGCTGGGCAACCGCATTGAGGCAATCGCGCGTGTAAACAATCGCTTCGTCACCCTTTGTAAAACCATACTTATCATTATATGACTTAAAATTATCAAGGTCGCAGTACAGCACACAAATAACACTACCCGCCACCAGGCACTCGTCAATGTAGCGGGCGATAGTAATATTTCCCGGAAGTCCGGTAAGGGGATTCGCACCCTTTGCCTCATCACGCATTCTCTGAAAGGCAACGCTCATTTCGTTAAATGATGAGGCTAATTGCCCGATTTCGTCCTGCCCCACAATAGGAACCCTTATATCCAGTTTCCCTCTCGATATTGTCTGGGTAGCGCTGATAAGAGTTCTTAACGGTATAATCAGCATCTTGAAAATCGCTAAAGCGAATAAAATATGAATGATAATAATCAGTACTGCTATGACAATACATTGACGAATTAAATATCCGAACTGTCTGTTAATATCTTTCATTTCTAAGGTAATAGCGGCAATACCGTTTTGATCACTCAAATAGGTAAAAGGTATATAAAGGTCTATTTTTCTATCTTTCTTATGGATTTTATGGCAAAAAAGTTTATCTTCGAAGCTTTGCTTTGTAATTGCAGTATTTATCATTTTGAGTTCTTCAATAGATGCTTCTTTTCTTTTAACTTGTTTATTGTTTTCGATTGATACATAAATCTTGCCGCTTTCATTGAAAATCGTAATATCGCGAATACCAAGCGGCGCAACTTCATTCATAATCTTACGTAAATTAGTGGCAGTAAGTTCTCCGCTATTTTGAATAATGTTATCAACCTGATACTTGAGCCTGGAGCTTTTATGCATGCTGCTGAGAACAGCATTTTCCATTATCAGGCCCGTTTGATTCTCCCAGACCATAATATTAAATATCGTTACATTAAGAACAGTAACCACTACGTAAATCAATGCTGTTTTAAAAATGATTGACTTGGTATTAATCCACATAATTCCTCAATATCTAATGGTAGAGTAATTAAATATATATGGTAATAATATATTATATAATTAAAAGAAACTTTAAGTCATTCTTTATTAACACCGTACTCATTCAATTTATTACGGAGAGTACGAATTGATATTTCAAGCATCTCTGCAGCTCTGGTTCTATTCTGATTACAAAACTCAAGTGTTTGCAGTATCAGTTTTTTCTCAGCCTCTGCAACGGTCATTCCCGGGCTGAGGCCGTCATTCCTGCTATCGGTAATATCGCTGAAGTTAAACAGTTCCGGGCTGATCTGTCCGCTCTTGGTAAGCACCACTGCACGTTCTATCGCATTCTCAAGCTCTCTGATATTTCCAGGCCACGTATAGGATTTTAACTTTTTTAGAGCCTGCTCTTCAATGCCGGCAACCCTGAACCCATTTTCACTGTTATATTTCTCAATAAAGTGATCGGCAAGGGGTGCAATATCATCCATGCGTTCACGTAAAGGCGGTAATTTAATATGAAAGACATTAAGCCGGTAATAAAGGTCCTCACGAAATTTATCCTCCCTTACAATAGCTTCAAGATTTCTATTTGTTGTTGCCACGATACGGACATCAACCTCGATCGGTGCGTCCCCTCCGACTTTGTTTATCTCCCTTTCCTGAAGAGCCCGGAGAAGTTTTGCCTGGACGTTGATTGACATATCTCCTATCTCATCGAGAAGAAGGGTGCCGCCGGAGGCAAGCTCAAATTTCCCTGCCCTGTTTTTCAAGGCGCCCGTGAAGGCTCCCTTTTCATGGCCGAAAAACTCGGATTCAATCAACCCATCAGGCAGCGCCGCGCAGTTTACCTTTATAAAAGACCTGCCCTGCCTTTTGCTAAGGTAATGTATCGATTTTGCGATAAGCTCCTTTCCCGTACCGGACTCCCCCGAAATGAGGACGCTGGAGCGGCTCTGTGCTATTTTGTCAACCAGCTCGCGGATAGACTCTATAGATTCAGTTTCTCCGACATACTGCCAGCTGCTCTTTAATGCATTTTTCAAACAGATATTTTCATTGACTAACGAGCTGTGCTCCAGGGCGCGCTCAATTGTAAATTCAAGCCGATCAATCAGCTTCTGGTCCTTCTCAATAAAATCATACGCGCCCTTCTTCATTGCATCGACAGCCAGAGGGACATCGCCGAAAGCCGTGATGATAACAAATGGTACAGAGCTGTCAACCTGTTTTATTTTTTCAAGCAACTCTATCCCGGACATTTTAGGCATCTTAATATCAGAGATCACTAAATCAAAGCTGGTGTTTTTAAAAAGATCTAATGCATCAGGGCCATTGGTGGACGCTTGAGATACATATCCTTTTCTTCGTAATATTTCAACGACAGATTTCAACATATAGGCATCGTCTTCAACAACAAGAATATTCTTCTTCTCCCCTGCCAAAATGTTACCTCTTTTCATCAATTTGTGGTAAAAAAACCTGTATTGTCGTTCCCTTATTCACTTTACTTTTTATATGTAAATACCCTGAATGATAATCAACAAACTTCTTTACGATTGCAAGGCCAAGCCCCGTTCCATTTTCTTTTGTGGTATAAAAGGGATCAAATATTTTATCAATACATTCCTTTTCTATCCCGATACCCGTATCTACTATGGAAAAGCTGGCATAATCCTTCTTCTTATTCCCGGGCTTACTGCATTTGACGGTAAGAGACCCGCCGTCAGGCATCGCCTGAACAGCATTTAAACAAAGATTCATAATCAACTGCTGCAGCTTCTCAGGGTCAGCAAGTACCAGTATTGGCGAATCTTCATCTAAATACTTATTAATTTCAACATTTTTTCCTGACCGTTCAGCTTCAATATCTATAAAATTTACCGTTTCATTGAGAATATCCTGAAGAATAACCTCCCGAAATTGCGCTTTAATCGGCCTGCTATACACAAGAAGGTTAGTAACGATATGGTTCAGGCGGGCAAGAGCGTCTGTAATCTTATGAAGAGTCTCACGCCGTGGATCTCCTTTTTCAAGATCGCGGTCAAGAAGGCTCGCCCACACTCCCATCGCCCCTAATGGATTACGGATTTCATGTACCACTGTTGCAGCCATTTCACCCAGGGCTGCCATTGTTTTACTCTGCTGCATCTCCTCTTCAAGTGCCTTAATACGGGATATATCGCTGAAAATTTCCACGGCACCCAACCGGCGGCCTTTCAGGTCTTTTAATACGGCGCTTTGAAACGAAACATTTACCGGGTTCCCATTCTTGTGCCAGATAACTTTTTCATCGCGTTTATATCCTTTGCCTGAGGCAAGAACGCTCATCACGTTCTTATCTGAAAGAGAATTCTCTCTAAAAACATCATTATAATTTTTCCCAATAACCACAGAAGATTTATATCCTGTTATCTCCGAAGCTGCTTTGTTGAACTGAGTAATTTTTCCTGCCATATCAACGCTGATGACGCCATTGTTCATACTTTGCAGAATACTGTTAAGATAGGTCTGCGTTTCTTCCTGCCTGACAAGGCTTTCCTCAAGCTCCCTGTTTTTGCTGTCAAGCTCAAGATTAATCTTCTTGAAGTCTTCCTGCATTGCAGCATAGGCTTGACTCAGCTTTTCCGACCTTATCTGAAAATCATTAAACGCCTTCTGAAGCTGCTCTAATACAGGGTCTGGAACGGTCGCTTCACTTTTTGTCATGTCCCGGCGGTATTTCCTTTACTGTCCATGTTATGCTCAAGATATTTTTTCAGCTGATCTTCCGTTGCCAGAAAATCCTTTATTACTTTTTCAGTTTCTGCAAGGGTCCTATCCAGTTGATCCTTTTCATCAGAGGGAGGGATATTGTCTTTCTCCTTTTGCCATATTTCAACACTTTTATTTGAATTTTCTCTCTCCTTTTCGATCTTTTCCAGTAGTTTCTGCTTTTCTTCAAAGAGCCCCATCACCCCTGAAAAATCGCCACGGGAAAGGGCTATCTGTCCAAGGATTTTTTGAACAATTACCTGTAATTGTTCATATACCTTAATCTGATTTGTAAACGATTGAGTAAGCTCTTCAATCAGTATTGAGTAATCCATCACTTAAGCACAGCCCTGTATTCATATTCCCAAATAGCATCTTCCATTTTCCATTGCGCCTGCCTGGCCCAGTAGTCATCAGGATATTCATTAATCAGCTTGTTAAATGTTTTGATCGCTTTATCATATTTCTTAGTATTTTTATAGATACTTGCAATTTGAAATAATCCCCAGGGAGTATCCGGGTGTACATAATATTTTTTAGAGGCTTTTTTATAATAATCCAGTGCCTTGGAAAAGTCTTTCTTTTTATAATAGCAATCAGCAATTTGATAATATGAATCGGGAACGGGGCGTGATTTAATTCCCTTTCTTTCACCCAAAACAATCCCTTTTTGAAATGCCTCAATAGCCCTTGTCTCATTACCTATTTTCAAATAGGCATTTCCCAGCTTGTAGAAAGAATGCACACCATCAAAAGAGGATCTGGCTATGTCTGTAGCATGGCTGTAAGCATCAACAGCTTTTTTGTCCTGCATCATGTCCGTATAAACATCACCCAGTTTCTCATATGCCTTTCCTGTCCATTTATGGTTGCGATGCTTTTGAATAAACTTTCTGAAAAGTTTTTCCGCCTGCGATGACTCATGACGCTCATAATAGGACAATGCTTTAAGAAAAAGGCTTTGCGAAGCCAGGGAGTGGGATCGGTGATGAGTTAATACCTGTTGAAACTTGTTCTCAGCTGCGTCATAGTTTCGAAGCTTCATAAAACAGACACCAATATCATAGAGGCAACGGGCTGCAACATCTCCACCGGGATGAGAGAGCAGGACCTTTTTAAAATTCTCAATTGATTCATCAAACCGGTTTTCCTTAAACGACTTTACTCCCGCCAGCATGGCCTGCCCCGGCTCGCTCAGTGTATCTACAATTGACATAAAAAGCAGAGAATCAATTCTGACTTCCAGGGGTGTATACGCTGTTTCCTGTGGAATCTTAGAAATTTCACGATGCATTTCCCCCTCCCCGAGCGCCTTAATGTCAACTTTAAGCGTATCGGTATGTAAAGCATTATAAGCGGTTGTATATCGGTCTATTAAGCTTCCGGCCTCTCGTTTGCCAGGCTCATAGCTGGTTTTAGACAGATACAGTTTTAAATGTTTAATTGCTTCTTTATAACTCTTTTCTTCGCCATAGATTTTGCCGAGATAAAAATGTGCGTTGTAGCCCATCTCGGGATGGGAAATCGCTTTTTCAAAATTTATCTTCGCCATTTTATTCTGACCGTTTCTGCGGCGGATAAGGCCGGCATAATAATAGGCGCCAGTGTGTCCCCGCTGAAGCTTGAGCGTATTTCGAAAATGTGACACTGCCCTGTCCAGGAGCTGCTGGTTATTGGCGGAAACACCGTCACTATACGCCTTTATACCGAGACGGAATTCTTTTTCTGCTACGGTATTCTTAATAGGCACTTTTTTCCTGCCTGTCATTTTGCCGGGCTTTGAGGCCTTTGCAAAGGCGAGCCTCTCCTCAGGCGACGCCCCTTCTGTTTTTGCATCGCTTCCTTCTTTCTTCTGCAGCGTTTTGCCCCTCTCACCTGTTCTTCCATATCTCACCAAATCCAGTAAACGGTCTATTTCCAATTGTATACTATCGCGTTCCGCAGGGTCGCATATCTGGTGATGATCCTGAAGTTCTTTTAATGCATTTTGATATTGACCGTCTTTTGTGTAAATGCTGGCGAGCATTTTATGGGCTTTCCCCCATCCCGGATTGTACGCCATGGCTTTTTTCAGGTTGTAAATGGCAAGTCGATACCTTCCCTGAAAGTCTCGAATTTCAGCGAGATGCATATAGGTATTGTAATTATCAGGATATGCAGCAAGTACTTTGCGGAACTCCTCAACCGCCTGATCCAATTTTTTCTCATTTTTATATTTCACTCCCAGGCGATAGTGAACATAATCACTCGTTTCACCGGCATACGCGGCAAACAAAAAAAGAAAAACCTGTATCAAAAAAACAAGACGAAATTGACGTGTCATCATAATATCACCTCAAAGAAAATAGGTATTATAATATCGTCTTCCATATATTGTTAATTATACATTTATAATACAAAATATTATAGTGAAAAGCAGTTTCCAAGAATATAGAAGGTTTTAAGGAGAGAAGATAAAAATTAAGAAATTGACAATTTCATCTTTAAATTAACCACCCGTTATTGTTTACGAATTATAATTTTATTATCATCAGCGCTTATAACAACGTTGTGCAGTTTTTCCTTAATTACTTTTTCAGCTAATCCGAACCTGATAATAGTTATGGGAAATATCTTTTTTACCTTAATTACCGGGTTTGGCATTTCTTTCAGGGCATCATCTATCTCCGCTATTTTATTACTCAGCTCAGTAAGCTGCCTGTTAATTTTACTTCTTCGTTCCTTTAATATTTCAAGCTCTGCAGTTTCCTCATCAGACAGGTCGCCGTTGTCATCCAAACCATTTTTTACACAATTATACATTTCTTCTTTGCAGGTGTTTAATTTTACTTCCAGCTCTGCGACCTTCTCCTGAAACAGATTTTTTTTCTGCATGAGTAAATAGGCGCTACCTACCTTTATCACGGACCTCGTCTCTGCAGAAGCGCCTATTGTGTCAACATTAATACCCTGTGCCGCTTCAATTTGTCCTCCAACCACTGTCTTTGCATCCAAATATTCATCCGTTTTAATAGTAGAGTGGAGTATCGTGTCGCTGACAATAATATGCTTGCCTGCCCTAACATTAAAATTTTCAATATGGTGCACTTTCAAGGTTCCCCCGCAGTCAAGCTTCCCGCTGCCGGAGCCGGCTGCGCCGCCAATCACCTCCATATTACCCGAACAGGTAACCTCCGCATCTTCGACACTGCCGCCAACAAGAAGGTTACCATGAGCCTCTACGGCAAATCCGGCTTTTACGGTGCCCTGAATTTTTAAATCCCCTGAAAAAGAAATATTTCCCGTTGAATAATCGATATCCCCGGTAACAACCTTCGCAGTCCTTACTTCTATTTCTCCCTTGTGGTTTATTTTAACAGCACCGTCATTTGCAGCAATAAGGATATCCGGGTCTTCTTCCGAAATCTCAGTGCCAACTCCTACTTTAAAGAAGGTATCTTTGGGTGGAGAAGCCTTTATCTTCGTACCGAAGATAGTATAACCATCTTTGCCCGGTTGAGGCGGAATACGCCTTGTCAATTTATCC
>JAUXBV010000043.1 GCA_030619215.1 Fibrobacterota bacterium
AATGGCAGCCACCAACGATTTTTTGCGTTATACCATTTACTTATTGCATGAAGAAATGTGTGTAATTTCCTTATCATATATTAAAAAATACAATCGGACTCATTTTAATAAGTCTTTATTGGTAACTTTATTGATGAAAAAATAGAGGAGTAAGTAAATAGAGGCAGGACTTTATAGAAAATTATTAAACACCTTTGCAAAAGATTCACTCAGGTCTTCTGATACTTCATCAGAATTGTAATAGCCGGATTTTATTTTTTTCTTTATTGATGCCATTAACTTTTTACGCTTATCGACTTTGGCAGGCTCATAGGTATCCTTTTTAACCTTCCCTGATGATAGAATATCAACCTTAGTTGTCTTTTGTTTAGACAATTTAAGTTTCATATCGTAGGAGGTGTAATTTTGTATACCTTGAATATTCATCATATTTCCTAACCCAGATAAACTGTTTTAATCCCGCAAAGCGGGGGATAAGTACCCAGCCCAGCTGGACTATAGCCTTAACGAAATAATTTCCTGCCACATGTGCACCAGACAAGCTGGCATTAAAACCCTTCAGGGCATAAGAGATTCTTAGAAAATTATTTCTAAGGTACTAAAGTTCTTTAAAGCCAAAACCGATATTATACAAAGAAACGTGTCGTTTCTCTCAATATGTCCTAAAAGAGATAAAGATGTTCAGATCTTTGTCTCTTTTTTCATTCATGAAATAAATAAGCTCTAAGAGTATATATCACTCCCTATTCTCTTTATCGGAGCATATATTTAACTACTTTAATGTTTTTTTACTTTTTTTAAGCAAATGGAGTATATATTATTAAAAATGTATAAATTAGTATTGAAACAAACGGTTTTTTGAATTATAATTATCAGGAATGACCTATTTTTAATACCTCTCATAAGAGGTAATAATATTTAATTGAAAGCAAAAACAAATTAACCGATTAATTTGTCCATGCCACCAACACAGGCACAACAGACGGTCTTACCGATTCGCTCGGTATTAAATATGAAGGAGTCATTATGGCGGACAGCCTGGACTAAAGCAATCTTTTTATCCTTCTGCTGGGCAAGCTATTTTATTTCCGTACTCATCGGTGCTTTAATTTATTATTTGATATTACCGAGAATTACCTATATTGAATGGATTCATTATACGATTCTCGCACTCTTTTTATCCTTCTACTTTGTTCTCGGCGCCGGACTTTTTCTCATCTCCCTGACTGCAATTACCGGTATTGATCTGCTCTATCCCCATAATAAAAAATCAATTACCGTTAAATTGCTTTTCCCGATTGCTGTTACACTCAGCCAACTTTTTGGTGTTAACAGAGACAAACTGAGAGCCTCGTTTGTTAAGGTTAATAATGCGATGACTCTTGCTCAACGTAAAAGAATAAGAGGAGACCGTATCCTCATACTTCTGCCCCATTGCCTCCAGATCGATGTGTGTAACAGGAAAATAACAAACGATATTCAAAACTGCCAAAAATGCGGGAATTGTCCTGTCGGTCAATTAGTTGAGCTGGGAGAAAAATACGGCCTTAACCTGCAGGTTGTTAACGGAGGCACTCTCGCCCGCAGAAGGGTCGCATCTTTTAATCCAAGCGGTATCGTAGCCGTTGCCTGTGAAAGGGACCTTACGTTAGGTATTCAGGATGTTTTCCCCATCCCTGTCTATGGCGTTATCAATGACCGCCCTAATGGGCCCTGTTTCAATACCTGTGTAGATATGAGCATTGTTGAGGATGCAATCAAGTTCTTCAAGGAAAATCGTGAAACGAATGTAGCAGCATAAAATCATTCAAATTCTCTATACAAAATCTCGTAGGGGTAGCCTTGCCCAGTAAGAAAGAGCTGCCGTTTCATTGCAAAATCCAATTCCCTCGATTCACGGGTTACAATTGAATAGAAAGTAGCCTGTTTCTCATCTTTCTTCGGACGCAAGATTCGCCCCAACCGTTGCGCTTCCTCTTGACGAGAGCCAAATGTCCCGGATATCTGAATCGCTACGTTGGCATCAGGGAGATCTATGGCAAAGTTACCGACTTTGGATAATATAAGAATACTGATCTCACCCAGGCGAAATTTATCATACAATTCATCACGCTTCAGATTCGGCGTTGCACCGGTGATTATAGGGGCTCCGAATTCCTTACCGAACACCTCAATCTGAGAAATATACTGCCCGAGAATAAGCACCTTATCCTTCTTGTGTCTCTGAAGAATTTCTCTAGCTACCGATATCTTGAATGGATTCTCATAGGCCAGCCGTATCTGCTGTTTCGGCGATAAAGAAAGGTACCGCATCTTTTCAGAATGGGGAAGGTCAACCCGTATCTCAATACACTTTGCTGTTGCTATCCATCCCTGCTTTTCCAGAACCTTCCATGGCACATCATATTTTTTCGGGCCGATTAAAGTAAAGACATCCTTCTCATGGCCGTCTTCACGAATTAAGGTGGCGGTTAATCCCAGCCGTCTTCTTGCCTGGATCTCAGCGGTAAATTTAAAAACCGGGGCCGGCAGCAAATGTACCTCATCGTAAAGAATAAGCCCCCAGTTCTCCCTGTTGAAAATCCCAAAATGAACAAATGGATCGGTCTTTTTCTTCCTATATGTCAATATCTGGTAGGTCGCCAGTGTAATCGGTTTTATCTCTTTCGACTCTCCGCTATATTCACCGATATCCTCTTCCTTAACCTGGGTCCTGTTCAGGATCTCACGTTTCCATTGGTGTGCAGCGGTAATATTGGTCACAAGAATAAGGGTCTTTCTGTTCAGAATCGACATCGCAGCAAGCCCTACAATAGTTTTTCCCGCTCCGCAGGGTAGTACTACGACACCACTTCCTCCCGGCAGGCTTTTACTCCCTGTAAAGCTTTCAGCAGCCAAGCTCTGATATTCACGTATAGTAAACTTACTGCCGTCACTGCATGTTTCCTTTAACGTTATTTCAAACGGCTCCCCATCAACATAACCGGCACGGTCATGAACAGGATAACCAAGAGCTATAAGCAGCTGCTTGACTATCCCACGATACTGGGGATAAACCTCTATAGTGCCCTCACCAGGAAGAGAGCCAAGGAGAGAAGAAAGCTTCGGGTGAGTAGAGAGCTGAGAAAGTAACTCACTATCTTCAGAATAAAGCACTAACTTATTATCAATATTATCAAGGGTAAGTTTTCCGAACCTGCCCATCAGCTCATGAATATCCTGAATAACATTATGCGGCAGAGGGTATTTGGAAAACTGCTCAAGATTCTTAATTACCTTTTCAGGAGACCAGCCAAGGGCTGCTGCATTCCATAAAGAGAGCGGTGTTATAACATAGGTATGGATATACTCAGGGCTTTTTTCCAAATGGGCGAATGCATTTATTCCATCACGGGCGTCTTTAAATAAACGGTTATTTACTTCAAGCAGGAGGGTGCTGTCACCCTGTACAATGAGTGGATTATCGTGGTTCATCTATTTTCTTTACTTAGGTATTATTTATAAATAAACAGCTCTAATTTCTACCGAATGAATGTTCAAAATAAATTCTGACTGCATTGACCTGCACCATTTCCATGAGGTAATTTTAAATCAGTAAGAGTATGTTTCATTAACTATGAACACTCATTCTTATTGAGAATGAGTTGTTTTTTTTGGAGTACCGAAATGCCAAATATCGCTATTATCGGCTCCCAGTGGGGAGATGAAGGAAAAGCCAAAATCATAGACTACCTTTCTGAAAAGGCGGATGTAATAATACGCTTTCAGGGTGGTGCAAACGCGGGTCATACCGTTATTGCCGAAGGTGAACAATTCATTTTCCACATGGTGCCATCCGGAATTATGTATCCGACAAAAGTATGCATTATCGGTAATGGGGTTGTATTTGACGCGGAACAGTTCATTGCAGAAGTAAACGCCTTACGGGAAAAAGGCATTTCATTAGACAACAGACTTTTTATTTCCGATTTAGCGCACCTTGTACTCCCTTACCACAAGGTACTTGACCAGGCCAGCGAATCAACTATGAAAGGCAAAAAGATAGGGACAACAGGCCGCGGTATCGGGCCAGCCTATGCTGATAAAGTAAATCGCATCGGAATACGCACCGGAGATCTTTTAGACTGGAGCAGTTTTGAAAGCAAACTTACAACAGCTTTCGAACAAAAAAGATTTATAATTGAAAATGTATATAATGGCTCTTTTGATTTTAGCCTTAATGACCTTATAGATAAATATAAAAGTATAAGTGAAATAATTATCCCTAAGATCTGCGATACAGGAAGCTACATTTTCAATTGCCTTCAACAGAATAAAAACCTTCTTTTTGAAGGCGCGCAGGGAACGTTCTTAGATATCGACCATGGAACCTACCCCTTTGTTACTTCCTCAAGCACCGTATCAGGCTGTATATGTTCGGGTGCCGGAGTAGGCCCGTCAGCCATAAATGAAGTTGTAGGAATTGTGAAGGCATATACCACCCGTGTTGGTAATGGGCCATTCCCAACAGAGCTCACAGGCGAAACCGGAGATAAGCTGCGAACCAAAGGCGTCGAATTTGGCGCAACAACCGGAAGGCCTCGCCGGTGCGGATGGTTTGACAGCGTCCAGGTGCGTAAAGCAATCCAATTAAACGGATTTACCCGTATAGCCTTGACAAAGCTGGATGTATTAAACAACTTTGACGAAATAAAAATCTGTACTCACTATAATAAAAATGGGGAAAACATTGAACAATTCCCTTCATCTCCAATAGGCCTTGATAACATGGAGCCTGTCTTTGAAACTCATCCCGGCTGGGAAACAGATATCTCGCAATGTAAGAAAATGTCGGAACTTCCTGAAAATGCAGTTAACTATGTCAAGCGTATTCAGGAGCTCTGTTACAGCATACCGATTTTAATAATCTCTGTAGGCCCGGACAGAAGCCAGACAATCGAGGTTGAACCACTTTAATGTTTTACTTTTACAATACTTTTTTTTATCTTATTTATACTCCTGTATATAAATTATAATTATGAGAAATTTCATCATTTTTCTTTCTTTATGCTTCTTTGTACTTTTCATAATATTTATCGGCATAAAAAGATTTCCTATTGCCGATGAAAATGGCAACGAAGAGAATAAAATAGCATCTCCTGTTCCTACAATTCCCAGCATCGGAAGAATAGAAGTTCTGAATGGTTGCGGCATACCGGGAGCGGCCGGTACGGTTGCCGATTTCCTGCGTGAGAAAAGATTTGATGTAAAAAATATTGAGAATGCGCCGAGCTGGAATTACCCCTATACCATTGTAGTCTCAAGAACGAAAGACCGCTCAACCGCAGAGCAGGTCTGCGCTGTCCTTAATACTGACAAGCTTATTATTCTCAGAACAGGAGAGGAGCTTTACAATGTCAGTGTCTTCATCGGTTCTGACTTTGGAGAATTAATCAAATGAATAAAAAGAAAAAGATTCTTACTGGTAAAGATATAATTAATGTAGCCACTAAAAATGCCCTGAATAAAAAAGCGGAAAATATTGTGGTTTTAAATCCGGGCAGCAAGTCGGAAATCGCTGACTGGTTTCTTATCTGTGAAGGAGTAAACGAAATTCAGAACAGGGCTATTGCAAATGCAATAATCCTTGAGTTGAAAGGAAAAGACAACGCTCCCTGGTATAAAGAGGGGCTGGAACTGGGGCGCTGGATACTGCTTGACTATATAGATGTAATAATAAACATAATACTCCCTGAGCTACGAGCTTACTATGAATTGGATACACTGTGGAAAGATTGTCCTCGAGAATTTATTTCTGATTGATATCTTACACATTCAAAACATGGGCTGAAGCCCATGCCACATGCTAATTCTCTTATTCTTACCTGTTTTTAAAATAATCTGCGAGATTGGTAAGCTGGCCATGGGAAGGACGGATCTTTGGGGCTTTGGCTCCCAGTTTCTTCATTGATAGGGATACTCTTCTTTTTTTCTTATCTACTTTTAAAATACGGACATCAACCTGATCATCCGGTTTGACAACCTGATCTGCTGTTTCAACATACCCATCCGCTAACTGTGATATATGAATTAATCCATCACATACGGCATTTATGTCAACAAACACACCGAACTTTGTAATATTGGTTACACGCCCGCAAATGATTGAGCCCTCTTGGAGTTCTGAAAGGCGATGTTTCCTTCGGAATTTACCACCTTTCAATAATAGAGGGAATTGCCGGCCGACACGAAGCTGGTCGGGAAGTTTCCGGTCAATAAAAGCTTTGTCGGCAAAATCCTCACTGGTAGCGCCTCTTACGCGGTCAGGATCGTTGACCAGTAAATCTATTGAAGCATTAAGCTCCAGGGATATTTCATTCAGCCACTCATAATGCTCGGGATGTATTAAGGTCCTGTCAACTGTATTCTTTGCATTTGGAATAATTATATAGCCTACAATATTTCCGAAAATGAGTTCTGTCATACCGTCAACAGCTTGCAGGTCAATCTTATTTGCATACGGTTTTTTTACACCATTTTTACGAATGTTTACAAGTACCTCTTTGTTAACACATTCAATATTCTTCAGAACCGATTCCGGTGCATTAATAAAGGGAATGCCTCTATGCAACTCTATCTCCGTAATTCTAAGCTCTAAAAGTTTTCCCAATCTTTCATTGTCAACATATTTCTGCAAAGGATGCATTGAAAAATATTGTATACCAACCTGGGAAATGATTGAAAGAGGCTGTAGATAGGTCAGGCCCAGTGCATAAACACGCCTCATGACATCTTCAAGTACCGCACACCTCTCCTGCATCCATTGAGACTTCGCAAGCTTGGCGTTATTTTCTCCACCTTTATATCGTTTAATATCTATCTGGGGGAAAATATTCTTTAAAGATCTTTTTACGATAGACTCAGCAGTTTCTGCAAATTCATTATCCTCAATAATTATACGAGTCGGTTTATAACGGCTTAAAAATTGTCTTATCCTGTTTGAGGAAATATCTTTATCCGTTACAGTTAACACTTCGTTAGCAGCACTCAAAAGATGCCCGTTTTCATTCAAAGCAACAATAACAAGATTTTTATTATTATACCTTCCAATTGCAAGCAAGGCGCCGGATGTTTTTTTCTCAATGATTTTGTTACACAGTTCTTTATAAATTTCGCGAATAGCCCAATCTTCCGAATCTTTATATTTACGCGCTTTTACATCACGTTCAACAATGGGATGCAACGATTTTGTCCAGCATTCATCAATAACTTCACAGATAAGGTCATATCCGATGGAATCCGGATTGGTAAGAAAGTGGTGGCGTAGTAATTCGTTAATATGAAAAAGCTGAACCCCGTGCTTCAGTCGTATCTGCTTGTTTTTCTCAGCTTCACAAAGAGAAAGGTACTCCTCTGACGTGAACTCATTAACCGGTATCATCTTCCCCCAATATCTCAGGTACCGCTTATCCTTTTTAACTTTGGGGAATATTTCAAAAAAGCCGTCTTCATAGCCGACTTCCCGCACCATTGAGCGTGCTGTCTCATTATCTGCATACCGCTCGATAAGAATGTCCTTTACACCTGCAATCACATCACCGACTGACTTCAGCGAGCTATGCTTGCCGATATACTCTTCTGCCAGCTCCTCAACAGACCCTTCCTCAACTTCCTGCTCGTCAATGATATCAGCCAGCGGAGCAAGACCCTTGTTGACAGCCTGTTGCCCCTTGCTTCTTGTTTTAGGGCGATAGGGTAAAAGCATATCATCCAACTCAACCGAGCTGGTGCATAACTCAATTCCTTTCTTAGTCGAGTCAGTAAGAACACCGGCCTTATTCAAGGCATTAAATACACGTTTCTTTTTGGGGGATAAGCTTTTTATTTCTCGAAGATTGTCAAAAATATCAGAAAGGGTTGAAATATCTACTTCTACAGCAATAGAGGGAATATAGTCACATAAGTAATATACCGAATCACCTTTTTCAAAGTGCTCGCATATCTTCGTTGCTATCTCATCAGAAATGTTCCACTTTTTTGAAACAAAATCACCAAAATTTACCATTTATCCCTTTATGTGTTTGATATGGCTTTAACATCCCGACTCTATATAGTATTATATAGACGAGTTAAAACTACAAAATGTCATCCGGCTTTTGCAAGAGTTCTCTCATTATTACGCAATAAAATAAAGGGAATACGATTCTTCATATCCCCTTTGTATAAGCACTTAATGTATCAGGCGATTATAATGCTTGCACAACTCTTTCTTCAAACCACTTTAATAATCATTTTCTCAACAGGATATTGATTGTTTTATTAAATTCCTCTGTTTCCATCCTGCAAAGATACAATCCCGCTGCTAAGGCATATCTGTTGGTTCCGGTTATATCCAGACGTATCGCGTGTTTCCCCGGCTTAACTCTCTTATTCAGTAATGTTTTAACTAATCTTCCCTGTGTGTTATATATCCCTATTTTGACAAGGTGCAATTTGTTATTCCTGGAGCGGGGAATCTGGAAATATATTCTCGAACCGTAATACTTTAAACTGAAAGGTAAATGCGGTTTTACTATTATATTATCAACTGCCGTCTCCCCTTCAATTCTAATGTCGTCAATAGCTATATCGCCGGCCCAGAGGCTCCCTGTAACGGCCCGAAAACGGAATACCACACGGTCACCTTTATAACCGGACAGATCCAGGGTCTGGGAAAACCACTTATCACCGTGATCGCCGGTAAGGTGTACAACACTGTCATACCAGGTGCTGTCGACATTAATATCCAGGTATAAATCACCCATTGCGTTTGTATCGCTGAACATATGGCACCAGAAGGTCAACTCAGGCTTTACCAGGGATTTATAGTTGAATTTAGCAGTTATAAAATCCGCTCTCTTATCCGGATAATTGGGTGTGGACGCTTCCACATAAATATAATTTCCTGAGTCCGATGTATGATCCCCGCTGGGGCCGGTCTTGTTCGATGGCACCCCCACTTTTGAAGGGGTAGGCCCGGCCAGGACAATCCAGTCAAAATCATCCCCAGTGACCTGCTCCCATTTCTTTGGTAAAGTAGTTGAAGGAGTATCCAGAGCGTCAAAATCCTCAACGTAAGGAAACTCGTCTATAATATACTCCTCAACGACACTGAAATTACTGTCGCTCCCATCAAAAAGCTGAGCGCTGTCTATGCTGGTAATCTTTATTGCATAATCAGAGCCGGTCTGGAAATTCCCAGGGATACTCCACTCGAATTTACCGTCGCTTTCTGTTAAGCTTGCAAGTGTTTCCTTTAACGAGCCGTCTTTTAACAGCTCGATTTTTACATTACCATCGATATTGTCATTCCACCGAATTATTTGAGTAGTAATCAACTCCCACTCTTCACCACCGTTGGGTGAATATACAGAAATATAAGGATCACTATTTACCGGAAAGACCTCCAGGGCCGGATCCCCCATGAGATTATACATTTCAAAATATCTCTGCTGCGAATTGTTGACACTCATTTTTCCTGCATTGAGAGAAGCGGCAATGGAAGTCTGTGGATTGGTATCATTAAACATGGCATCAACCATTCCCTCCTGTAACTCCATATCAGGGACCCAGCTCGATGAAACAGAAGCACCCACCGCTATTACCGCTCCATGTTCAGCACGGGTGAGCGCCTCAGTGAAACAGTTGTCTTCCGTATAAGTGCCGGTATAACAGGCAAAACTGTATGTAAAGGAGTATACCGTATTTTGCAGCGCATCAACATCACTGTTTGTTAAGACCCAGGGGCCGACAGCCCAGGAAGTGTTTACACCGTGTCCGGAATAAATATTAAAAATAACACCGTTATTAATATCAAAGAGGACGGAATCCTTTGTCACAGTGGGATCGCTGTTTACATACCTTTTGATATTTATATATCCCGCAGGCTCAAAATGGGTATCGATACAATAATCATGGGTTTGCTCCGCAATATCCCCATATACACCATCCACACCACCAATAAATAAATTCTTTGGGGCAAATGTATGCAGGTTATTTTCCATATATATGGTTTTGTAAATTATATTGGCAAGCTCAGTGGCACTCGACACAGAAAACCTGCCAAGAAAAATATCCGGATAATAGCTGCTGTCAATACTTGAATAATAAAGATCAGACGCGGGGTTGTCCCTGGAAGGGACATCTTCCACATCACCCACCAGCAAAATAAATGCAGGGGTAGGATTTAAATTCTTAATATACTCTTCAATCTCAAAAGTGGATGCCCCTGTCTGGTACGTAGTCACCACAGTAACATCAAGGCGCCTTTCCCTGAAAGCTACAAAATCTATAAGGTCCGGCTCAAACTGCGGAGCAGTAATGATAAGGTAATCCTCCTCACGGTCCCTGTCTCTCACCGGCTCAACAGCATGATCAAAATTCACCATGATGTAACGTAAAAAATTCTCGAATGTTTTTGAATCAAGCCCCTGGTATTTTGGTACTGTTGGCGTATTGATCCTGAGGGTAAACTTCTTTACAACAGTAATTTTATTTTCAATGGGATTATAAGAGAAAGGAGATATCTTAACTTTTGCGCATGGAACGCCGCGAATAGAAAATACCTCGTCAACATCTGCCAATGCCTGCCTTTCACCAGGTGAATTGTAATAAGCATCATTAATTTCAAATCGGCGATCTAAAATAGACTGTGACTTAAGCCATGGCGCCTGAGCTGGAACGTACCTGTCCTTTAAAGTAAACGATTCTTCAACAGACTGCAGTACTTCAAAGCCAGGTACCTGGTCAGGACTGGTAATAGCCATATAAAAAGTAAAGATTGGTAACTGGGGCTTGCCTATGTCATATATATATGCATAACCAGGCACTTGTATTCTGGCGAAATTCTCCCCCTCATATCCCGCCCTGTTGACAAGACCTAAGGTATCAACTGCTTCAACCTGCCATTGTGGAATATCAAGATCCAATGTATATCCATTGGCTGATTTCTGAAGGCCGGCTAATGTTTTTGCCCAAATAATATTAATACAGGAAAACAGTAACAAGCTGGTTATTATCTTTGTTTTCAATCCCGGCCTCTTGTAAATAAATCTATTTACTCCATAATACTACACTAGTAGATACCCAATTTATACTATCTTAAAAAAATATGTTATATAAGCACCCATTGCTCACTAAGTGAAGAGCTAGGTGAGCTTGCGAATAATCTCCATAATGCGGCTATATAAAGATTGCCTCGTCGGAAACTCCTCTTGCCTCCGCTGAAGCCAGCTTCGGCGAAAGCGAGCGCAATGACATTGATAGAAAAAATTTCCGGCAAATAATAGAAACTATAGTTTCTATTATTATAAGATATAACAAAATCACCCTTTTTGCGGAAAAAGAAAGGGAAATATAGCCTTTCATATTTCCCTTATTATACGATTATAAATGCTGTCTATTATTTACTTTGTCAATAGAACATTCATTGTCTTTTTAAATCCTTTCGCTTCCATATTCAGGAAATATACTCCTGCTGCAAGCCCATCTAAAGAGGCTGAATAATAACCTGATTTGATAATATCATTTACAAGTGTCTTAATTAATCTCCCTTTTACATTATATAAAGCTATTACAATATTTGTTGCTTTAGCTCTTTGTGGAACCTGGTAATAAATCCGTAAACCATAATACTTTAAATCAAAAGAATACGGCAACCCCATAGTAATATCACTGGTTGCCGAGCTTCCC
>JAUXBV010000372.1 GCA_030619215.1 Fibrobacterota bacterium
GCAACTCCTTGGCTCACAGAACGACATGGCTACGATCCGACTTTGCGCGTTCTGTTAGAAAAACTCAACGAGTTCTGCAGAAAAACACTGGAAACTTCTGTGGGTAACTGTGTCAGCCGGACACATTACCAGCTAACCTGGGAGCATCTGCTCCTGCAGTTTCTTGACAACACCGATTGCGATGTGTTCTTTATTTTAAAGCACTATTCAATAGACACATCACAACTGCAAAAAGCCATTACAAAGGATCTGGAGCAGCTTCAAACAGGCAACACCTCCAAACCAACTTTTTCACCGACTCTTATCGATACCATTGAAAAGGCATGGAGTCTTGCCTCGCTTGTTTTCGGCAGGCAGGAGATATCATCGGGTATCCTCTTTGTTTCCGCAATGGAGGATATGCAGAGGGCAGTTACCAGCACTGCGGCGGAGCTGAGAGCCATTGATTTACAAAAACTAAAAACCGACCTGCTGAACATTATCACCGCATCTTCCGAGCAATCCTCGGTAACAACAGCAAAAGAGGGGGAACCGGTCTCTCTGGAAGCATTGGAAAAGTACTGCAAAAACTTCACCCAGGAAGCACGTGACGGAAAAATCGATCTCATTTTAGGGCGTGACGATGAGATCCGCCAGGTAGTGGATATTCTCAGCAGGAGGCGGAAAAACAATCCCATTATCGTTGGTGAGGCTGGTGTTGGAAAAACAGCTATCATAGAAGGACTAGCGCTTCGAATCATTAAAGGCGATGTACCTGACACCTTAAAAGGCGTAGAGCTGTGGGAGGTCGATCTTGGACTGCTGCAGGCCGGCGCCAGTATTAAGGGTGAATTTGAGAAGCGGCTTAAGGCGGTTATTGACACGGCAAAAGGCAGCGGCGGAAAAATCATTCTTTTCATTGACGAAGCACACATGCTTATCGGCGCAGGCGGCAGTGCCGGCATGGGAGACGCCGCCAACCTGCTAAAACCTGCACTTGCACGCGGAGAATTGCGCACCTGCGCAGCAACGACCTGGCTGGAATACCGCAAGTACTTTGAAAAAGACCCTGCGCTCACACGGCGCATTCAGCCGATCAAAGTCGAAGAGCCTGATGAAGAAAAAGCCTTTTCCATGCTTCGGGGAATTGCCAAGAGCTATGAAAAGCACCATGGTGTCCATATCACCGATGATGGTATTAAAGCGGCAGTGACTTATTCCAATCGGTATATCTCCGGCCGCCAGCTCCCTGACAAGGCGATTGACGTTTTGGACACATCCAGCACACGGGTTAAAATGAGCCGGGCAACAACACCGGCAAAACTTGACAATGCTCAAAGGGAACTTGACAATGCGCAACGGGCATTAAATACCCTTATGGAAGATGAGGCCGTCGGTATACCGGTACCGGAGGAAGAGATTGAGAAGTATAAGGAGATAATCGAGTCCTCCAATAAAAATATCGAAACGTATACAGAGAAATGGGAAAAAGAGAAAGGGCTCGTTAATGAAATCCTTGAATTGCAGAAAAAACTGCTTAAGCTCCCCGAGGAGGATACGAAAAACCGGGACTCGTTTAAAAAAGATATAGAAGCTAAAGTATCTGAGCTTGATACTGTTCAGGGCGACAGCCCCATGGTGTTCCCCTTTGTCTCAGCTTCTTTGTGCGCTGATGTAATTTCGGACTGGACAGGCATTCCCGTGGGTTCAATGGTTAAAGATGAAGCAAAAACGCTCCTCGAGCTCGAAGAGCATATTGGTAAAAAGGTGATAGGTCAGAATGAAGCGATCGGAGAACTGGCATCGGTTATCCGTGCGTCAAAGAGCGGTATGGCTAATCCGGATGCGCCAATCGGGGTATTCCTTTTTACCGGCCCTTCAGGAGTCGGTAAAACCGAATGCGCCCTTGTTCTTGCAGAAATGCTTTTTGGCGGTGAGAAATTTTCCACAGTCATCAACATGTCCGAATACCAGGAAAAACATACGGTGTCCCAGCTCAAAGGCTCCCCTCCCGGATACGTCGGCTACGGGGAGGGCGGCATTCTTACCGAAGCGGTTCGCCAGAAGCCCTATTCCATCGTTATTCTCGATGAGGTTGAAAAAGCCCACCGTGACGTATTGAACATGTTCTACCAGGTATTTGACAAAGGCGTTATGCGGGACGGCGAGGGCAGGGATATTAACTTCAGAAATACTGTTATTATCATGACCTCCAATCTCGGCTCCAATACGATATTGGAAGCCTGCGGCGGAGAAGAGAGACCGACCAGCGCCGACCTTGTGGAAGCTATAAGACCCGAGCTCACGGCACATTTTCAGGCTGCCCTTTTGGCACGCTGCAGAACGGTTCCTTTCTATCCACTGGCTGATGACGCTATGAAAACCATCGTATCCCTGAAGCTTGACAAGATAGCAAAAAGGCTGAAGAAAATCCATGATATCGCTTTCGAATACTCTCCCGAGCTTATCGACAGTATTGCAAGCCAGTGCACAGCGGTTGAAACGGGCGCGAGAAACATCGATGTTGTCCTAGACCAGACTCTGCTTCCGTCCATATCGCAAACTTTACTTGCCCAGCTTTGCAGCGGCGAGCAGCAGTACAAGAAGGCAATGGTCAGCTTTACTGAAGAGGGTGGATTTTCGATGTCATTCGAATAACAGTATGTTGAGCGGTAGGACATGGCAATGGCCTATCCGCTCCTATAATGAACACTTGCAACTTTAGTTGTTAGTGTTCATTATCCCCTTTGTGGGACATAATGTTATACCCTAAAGGGTTATAATGCCAGCTTGTCTGGTGCACCTTGTCCATTTGCGAGTATACTCAACCATCCGGATAAAAAAATGAGAGTAATATCCTTTCTATCAAAATAAAAAATATTTGCTGACTTATTAAAAAACCTGTATGGAAGATGTGTTTGGCGAGATGCCCTGCTGGCTGGTATTGAGTTGAATACGGAGAATGCTGAGCTTTTCCCTAATAAAAGTACCGATAATAGTATGTAGTTTGAAAAAAATTGGAACAATTGATTATAGTCCGGAGCCAAGAGCAATAAAAGCAATTAAAGATTATTAAAAGGAAATTAATAGGTATGGTTACAAAAAAATATGAATCAGAAATATTAAAAGCAACCAAAAAATAACGGAGTATATGCTTAAATGCAAAATTGATATATACAAGGTCGTAGATGAAAACAAACAATATGAGTACAGTTAAGGGTAATTAAAAAACTTAGTACGTCGGTGGAGATTTGAGTTTGTTGCATAACTTATTTAATATTTTACGCCTAATGGCCTCGATATCTTCTTTTTCGTCTGTCCATACCTTTACACGACGGCTTTCCTCTGTATCGATTTCTAAATTCCCTAAAGATTGTATCCATTCAAACTCTTCTTTTTCAAGGGCTTTTTCTATGAAAAATATTATACCTTTGTGTTTGTCTGGTTGGTATATCATACTCACTCCTTATTTGAGGGTGAAGCGGCTATTGTGTTAGGGGAAATGTCTTCTGCCGAGCAATGTGCATTTTCCCATTTTTATTTGTAATTTAAAATAATTGAAGAAAAGAGCAAGAATAAATTAAAAACGATGAATGGAAGGAGAATAATTTATGATTTGGTTTGTTCTTTTATTTGTAGTTGCACTTCTCATTATTTTTTATTGGCATTCAAAAAAAAAGGGGTCTTCTTTGCTTGAAGTTAATATTTGCACAGAAAATGCGTCAGATTATTATGTTAATTTCAAATTAAATCATGCAGATTTTAAACAAGAAGAATATATTAGAATGATTTTGTGCTTCGCCGCAAAAATGCTTTACATATTTGATATAAAGCAAAGCGATATTAAGAATGAAATGCTTGAAGGAATTAAGCAACTTTCTGAAGCAGATTTAAATAATACTGAAGATATAGCATTTTATTGTCAACAATATGTAGACATTAAAGAAGATAATACTGCAAAACCAGGAAAAGTGATATCAGCATTGTTGTTCGTTAATAAAGATATTTATCGTCATGTTCAAACAACAATTCCCGCAACATGGTTTGAATACCAGTTTTATCATTCTTTTTTAGCATTGGTTCAAACATCTCTCCCTAAACTTGACGATGATTTAATCAAATGTTTGAGCTTTTCATTAAAAGAAATGGTGAATTTTTATTTTAATGAGAATTATGACCCCGCAGATATGAATTCATTACACCAAGTACCTAATCTTGCGTTTTTAAAATCAATTGAAAGATTGCAAGCATTAAATAAAATACGAGAAAAGCAAGTGGATAATAAAAATGGTTTTCCTGAAAGAAGAAAGTTCTCAACATGTGCAAAATGTTCAAATGAAACCTCAAAAAGTGGTAATTATACAAATATGGTTCTCCTTGGCATTAGTAATCCTGAAGAATTTGATAATCATTATGGAATGATGTGCGCAAAACATGCAGGAGAAATGACGAACAAAATATTGACAGATAAGAATTTAACAGAATCTGATTTAATGA
>JAUXBV010000503.1 GCA_030619215.1 Fibrobacterota bacterium
GAGGAGCTATGTCTTCAAAAAACTTAATGGTTTTATGTTTGATGCTCTGCATTGTTCTCTTCGGGTGCGGCAAGAAAAAAGACAAAGACGCCGCCGAAGGTATTGACAGTTTAGAGACAGCATCCCTGTCAGAAGAATCTGACGATATTTTTGAAGAGTTTTATGAGGAAGAGAAAGAAAAAGAGGAATCCACCATTGAAGACTTTCCAACCTCCTCACAACCGGAGTTCAATCCCAGCGGCCGTTATGTCGTACAAGTCTCCTGCGTAATATCAAAAAGCTTTGCACAGAGTGTTGCTTCCCAATTAGAGAGTAAGGGATATCCTACATATATCGCTGAAGTTGAAAATCCCACCCCGGATCTTATGGGAATGTATTACCGTATCCGCATCGGTGGCTTCACCGGTGTGTCTAAAGCTAGGGATTTCGGTGAAAATCACCTTACCCGGGACGGCTATGAATTTTGGGTTGACAACCGCTCAAATGATAATGTCGGGATGGGTGGCCAGGGCCTCGGTGAAAGCGGCAGCGGCGGTTATGAAGGCACTTATACCCCCGAGCCGGAACCTGCCGCTACAGCCCCCTCCGAGGACTGGACCGCATCCGAAACAACGACTCCTGATGAAAGCATAGTGACGCAACCATTTACACCCGTACCGGTTACAGAACCTCCAAAGGAAGAGATAAAGGCGGCAACACCTGCAACTGAAACTGTTCAGGAACCGACGCCCCAGCCCACAGAAACTGCTCCCGCGCCGGCACAAACGGAAACAACAACACAGCCACCGGTAAAAACCCCTCCCGAACCTGAGGACGAATGGGGTGAAAAAGAGGATGAATGGGGTGCCGATACGACAGGCTGGTAATAAAACTGTTTACAGAGTTTACTTAGCATAATCGGAATTCGCTTTGAAACGAATTCCGATTTTTTTGACCTTTAACTTATGAAACCATACTGTGAAATATGAAAACAATAGCTCTCACCAATCTTGGCTGCAGCAAAAACGTTGTTGACGGCGAAACAATCGTATCATATTTAAGCTCCTGTGGTTTTAAGATTATCGATGAGCTTGACAAAGCTGACATTATACTTATTAACACCTGCACCTTCATACAGGAAGCAACAGAAGAAGCAATTAATTCCATTATTGAAGCTGCCCGGCAAAAAAAAGAAGGAGCATGCAAAACGCTTGTTGTTTCAGGCTGTTTTTCCGAACGGTACAGGGAGAAAATCAAAAATGAATTTCCCGAAGTAGACCTGTGGATCGGGATTCATAACTGGCCTCAAGAGCTTAACCGGTATTTTAAAGCAAAAGGCACTATTTCCATTCAACGGAAATTATCAGAGCCTGTAGGAACACAGTATATAAAGATTTCGGACGGATGCTCCCATAGATGCACCTATTGCATTATCCCTTCGATAAGAGGCGCTTTCAAAAGCCGATCCTCAGACTCTATAGTGCAGGAGGCTGCATGGCTTTGTGAACAGGGTGTACAGGAGATTATCCTTGTTTCGCAGGACACTTCATTTTATGGCCGTGACACAGGAACTTCGTTGACAAAGCTTCTGGAGGTACTTATTGAAAAAACAGGCTTTCACTGGATAAGAATGATGTACCTGCACCCATCATACATAGACGATTCTCTATTAAAAATCGTTGCATCAGAAAAGCGAATCTGTTCCTATTTTGATATCCCTATGCAGCATATAGCAGAACCGCTTCTAAAAAAAATGAAGCGGGTTCCATCTACCTCAAAAGAGCTCTATCGTCTTGTTGAGCGCATACGCTTGTCAGTACCCGATTCCACCATCAGGACCTCCTTTATTTTGGGCTTTCCCGGAGAAACCAACGGCCATTTTCAGAAGCTGCTTTCATTCATCGAATGGGCACGGCTCGACAAGGTTGGTGTTTTCCCTTTCTCTCCGGAAGAGGGCACGGCAGCATATACTATGAGGCCGCTTCCCCGCACATCAACTACCCTTAAACGATGTGAAATTGTAATGGATTTACAAAAAGAGATAAGCAGGGAGATCTGCGAGTCGCATATAGGCTCCGATAAAGAGGTAATTATTGACAGGATATCCGACAATCCGGAATATGCTTACGAATGCAGGACACAGGGCGACGCGCCGGAAATAGATGGAAGGGTATACCTGAAAAATGGAAATTTTTCAGTGGGAAGCTTTGCTGATGTCAGGATTATTGATGCAAGCGATTATGACCTGTTTGCAAAAAGTATAAACAAATTACCATCGTGAAAAAAGAACCTCATGCGGCACATTACCGATTTGAAATGCTTCGCCCCTGTAAGAGTAGAGAGACCATTCACCATATTCTTTATTGTCAACAAACGACTCCTGCTGGTATTGCCTGATAAAATCACCCCGGCCAAATATAAGCGACGATTGCAGCAGCCTTCGTACACCTGTTTCATTTGCATAGCCCAGCCCTTTATAACTGAAAAAACAATCCTCATGATGAAGGTCCAGAGCTGCAAAACGGATATTGGGATGTTTTACCTGCAATGTCCGGGAAATTAAAGGGCAGGTTGGATCAATTAAGATATACTTTTTTGTATAAAAGGGATCATTTGGATTGTTTGTTATATCATTACATATTGTAGCCAAAAGCGCATCAACCTTTTTCAGGTGCCTGAATTGCGATTTGGCCATGAGATACTTCGACTGCGCTCGGCCTAGCCAGGTTTGTATTAATCCATGCTTTCTATGGCGCATAGCAACGAAGCTATCTATATCCGGCAAAGAATACGGGGCTGCAACAAAGTAAAGCGTCTGTAAAAATGCAAGAGTAATAAACAACTTATTGCGTAAATAATGTTTACGCATCATAAAAAATAATAAGCAGCTTATTCCACCTGAGATAAGTAACATATATCCCTTGGAATAAACATAGAATACAAATACCAGTAATGGTGGTATTACCCATACGAGAAGCACCCTTGTAAAAACGTTAACCTCTTTGGGAAGAGCTCTGTTGCTGGTTTGTAAATCCCTTTTCTCACTATTAGGAACTAAGAGCATGAAGGCAATAACCAAAAATACTGCAGCAACAAGAGAGGCATTATAAGATATAAACCGATACATGCTTTGCGGCAGTGTCATAACATCCATGGGATTATGCGTCTTGTATAAAGCAAAAAATCGGGATACCCCTCCAATGGAACGAAACATTGGGAACAGCCAGGCTATAAAAATACAAGCCCCAAAAGCATGTGCAAGAGTGAACTTTCTCCAGATAATTGTTGCCCTCTTATAATGTTCAATCCAAAGAAAAACATATAATGGAAAAAGTAAAACCGAAGAGCTCGGTCGAACGCCGGCACCAAAGGCCATGAATGCGGGTATCATATATATCCATCGCGAAGATAAACCGAGGTATACAAGAGCAATACCAAAAAAAAGATCAAACGGGTAGATTTCAGTGTTACACCCATAAAACCAAACCAACGGATTTGTTGCTGTAAAAAGAACAATATAAAGTGCGTCTCTTTTGCGGAGCCATTTTAAA
>JAUXBV010000014.1 GCA_030619215.1 Fibrobacterota bacterium
CTCTGTGAGGTATAACTCCTATTGGGAGTGTACTAAAGTATAATTCACAGTGGAAGTATCCTAAAGTATAATTCACAGTGGAAGTAAAACTTCCTACTGTTCATTAAAACTTCCTACTGTTCATTTAAACTCCCTAATAGTCGTATAAGCAGAAGAGCATGAGAATGACCTTCTGCTTTTACATAATGTATACATTGCGAGTATAACGTTTGCCATCTACGGAAACGTTAGCGGTGTTGCTTTTCAAGCACCGTCAAAATTTTCCGTAGCATGCGATTGTTATGTTCCTAGTATAGTTCAATCCAATTGTACACCACGTCATTCTTTGCGATTTGCCCAACAAGGTTTTGATTTGCTCATTGCCCGGTGGAGTCGGCAAATCAACAACCTGCCTTCTTGAATGACTTATGTGAGTAATACAATCAATTTGGCATAACGTTTTTTGCACACGGGCCCTTCTGGCCCTCTCCGACTTCGTATTCTACTTTCTGGCCTTCATCGAGCGTTGCATAGCCCGAGGTTTTGATATCAGAATGGTGCACGAACAGATCTTTTCCTCCATCGTCCGGAGTGATGAAACCGTAACCTTTGTTTGAATTGAACCACTTTACTGTACCCGTACTCATAACGCCCTTCTCCTTGTTAGGTGAATATTAGTTTTATCGCAGTATACTGCTTTTCTAACCTGGATTATCCCCAACTAAAAGTTGGGACATGTCATGATTTAAATGTTACCCAGATTTTAACTATAGAAAATATATCGTAACCAAAGCGATTTAAAGGGTGAAACTTCATAAATCAATTTACTTTAATATTAAAAACAGGATGGCGAATATTTCCATCTTATTTTTTTCTCAATAACTGTTACGGAATTATAAGGTAAATGCCTTACTTATGCTTCTCTAACAATACTGTAATATCTTTACATTCAGTAGAACCGGGATTGTCACAGTAATTTGCTATAAAACGCTCAAATGACTTTACCATAATATTCTTGTTTACGATACTCGGCGTCTTTAGATACTTTGCAGTTTTTGAGCGGGCAAGATAATAATTGGAATAGTAGGATAATTTTTTATAAAAGGAGTTATTTGTCAACGCCTTCAGGAAATCCTCGATTGCAGGATCGAATTCTTTATTATTATAGGCAATTCTTCCTTTAACATAATGATAATAGCCGTCATTAACAGATCTTGTATTTATAAGGTTTGACAATTGGGAGAATTTATTTGTCTCTGCCAGTGATCCCGCATAACAGAGAAATAACTTGTCGCTGAGATTGCCTTTATCTGAAAGCAATCTGATGCATTTTTCGTAGTCATTTCGTTTAAAAGCTATATATGCTGTTTCCACGAAGTCTTCATCTGTTAACAGGAACCCGGTTTCTGTTTTTTCTATAGGTGATAGTGGCGTGGGTTTTTGAGGCAATTGAGTTGATCGGGGCGTTTTACTTTTTTTTGTATTGTCAGGAGCACTCACGGTTTTTGAAGAAGTGCCGGTATTCTCTTTCTGTGGTTTGAGCCGCCCGGTTGTAATAGTTGAAATATCTCTTTTATAACTTATCTCTTTTTTAAAAAGAGAGATCACGCTAAATAAACCTATTATACACAGTAGTATGATAATAGTAACAAATATCCCTGCCTTTGGGCGCCTGCTGCTTTTTTCAGGCATATGATGGGGTGGTATGAATTTTTTAGGGTCCCTTATATAGTTTTTAATAACCTCCTGAGGATTATCAATAAGTAAATCTTTAAGGAGAACTTCTATTTCTACGGACATTTTTTCTATTGTGTCAAATCGATTCTTTTTATCCGAGTTAAGGCACTTTACAATAACTTTTTTCAATTTCAACGGGCAATTATCCAACAGTTTTCTCGAATAAGAATTTTTAATTTTTGCCTGGGCAATATCAGGAATATTGGTGTGGTCAAAAGCTTTTATAGCAGTAATCATTTCATAGGTAACGCATCCGAGGCTGTATATATCTGTTCTGAAATCCAGATCATCTTTTCTCAGTTGTTCGGGAGAGAGATAATAAACACTGCCGACAACTTCTACCTCTGAAGTATGTATTGATAAATCTATTGGTTTTGCTATACCGAAGTCCGCTAATTTTACATTGCCATCCTTTGAAATGATAATATTCGAAGGTTTGATATCCCTATGAACAATACCGGACCTTTTAACATCATATAAAGTATAGGAACATGTATGCAAAGCATGTAGTGCCTTGCATATGAAATACACAATCGAGATAACAACTGGTATCGGTATTCTACCATGTATAGAAATCATACGATGGAGATTTATACCGTCAACATATTCCATCTCGATATAGGGTATAACTTTTTTGTATTTGTCAAAACGGTAACACTGAATAATGTTCGGGTGGTTCAGGTTTGCGCTGATCCGCGCTTCGGTAACAAACCTGTCGTCGTCGAAATTGGTAGAGGGCTTCATTAATTTGACGACGCGTATAACCTCCAGCACTTCGTTTTTAACTTTATAGATACGCGCCATACCGCCCTCGGCAATAGGGGCGATAATGGTATTGTCCCCAATGCGGTCACCCGCTTTAGGGACATAAAAGTTGAATATGCCGGTATTATTCATAGTGTAATTTTAAAAATTAAATTATCTCTTTTATGGAGTGTCATCTGAGAACCAGATGCCTTTGTCGGTGAATAGCCACATTTTATTATTAAAAACAGCAGCACTTTGGAATGTACTACCAGCCCATGGGCCTGAAGTTGTCATATTATGCCAGGTAGCTCCCCAGTCGTTGCTGTACCAGTAAGAGTCGCCTGATATTGCGTACATAATATCGTTATAAATTAACAAACCGTCACTTCCACTTATCTGTGGTACGGTCTCTTTCTTAAACCATAAATCACCGAAAAGTGCCACATTAGAATTCCATAAGATATTATTTGATAGAATCCAGATAGTATCCCTGTGAACACAGGCAGAAAAATCGGAGGTACTGTCAAACCTATCAACGCTTCCGAGGGTAGAATTTAAACCTGTCCAGGCTGAACCATTTATGGAGCGAAAGACTTTATTTGTCTCTTCGGTAACGCCGTATTTCCCGCCAATTAAGAATACGCTGTCTTTACAAGTAACAAGACAGGATCCGGAGAGCTTGGACTGATAGGAATTATCAATATCCTTTAAATCGGCAATAGAATCCCATGTAATTCCCCCATCATCTGTTTTCCAGATATCATGGGTGGTTTCTCCGCCAGCAATAAAGATTGTTCCTTGTTTGATTGCTGCGCTATGGCTATACCGGGGAGTATAGCTGCTGGTAGCTGTAACTTGCTCCCAGTTCAATCCACCTACTGATTTCCAGATTTGATTATTTACTCCGGCACCATCATCCCATCCACCCAGAATGTACATAGCATTACTGTCGGAAGCAACAGCAAAGTATTGCCTGTCAACTATCCAGGGGGCATTGGTGGACAATTCCCATTTCATATTTATATATACATACATAGAATCCATAGAGCTTTTAGAATCTTCATCCGTTGCACGGAAGTAATATTTCAGGGTTTTGGGCAGCCCGGACAAATCAGCCGGAAAAGAGGTGTTTCCACTATCACTTGTTAGATCGATGAAATTGTTGCCACCGTCAAACGACCATTCATATCTGACAATCTTTCCATCGTCTGTAGCAGAAGGATTCAGATAAATGGTATCATTTGTATAATTCACTTGCAATGTGTCACCACCCGGATAGGCATCAACTATGGGTGGATTGTTTGTAATTGTAATAACTGCAGTATCAGTAGTTGTATTGTTATTACTATCAACGACGGTTACTGTGGCTGAATAGACTCCTACCGCAGAGTATATGTGAAAAGTGTCAGGTCGAATTGTCGTTCCATCATTTGTCCCGTTACCATCAAAGTCCCAGCGATACTCTTTAATTCCTTCGTAATCAGTGGCGGTAATCTCAAACCTCACCGTGTCGTTTATAGTTGCGGAATCATCATCAAATCCGCTAATAATTGCAGGGTTATCTTTGGTGGTGAAAATAAAGTAGGTGTCAGTACCTGCAGGGCAGCGAATTTGATCAAGTTTTGTTATAACGTTGATATACCATAAATATCCGAGCCCACCTTTAATATCTGTAGCAGTATAGAAGCACTCAGAGGTTATAGGATTAGTAAAGGAGCCAGGGTCTGTTCCATAGAAAAGGTCATAAGAAATTACGTCACCATCAGCATCCTGCGCATGATCCCATGAAAAGGTAACGCCGGTGTCACATTGAACAGAGCCTGCGCTATCTTGAGGTGAAATGTTTGAAATACCGGTTGGGATTGTATTGTAAAAGTGGTGAAACGGATATGTTGCCCTGTTATGACAAGCGGAACCATCGCGTGCAACTATAGTGATGGTATTCAGGTTAAATTGTGGAAGTGTGTCAAAGAAACTATATGTTATACTATCTACTTTTATCGCTGTCCCGGCAAAAGTACCATTAATCTCATAGTAAACAGTTTCTATTCCATCGTCAATAGTATCAACACTATCTACCAAATCTGTAACGGTGAAAATAGCAGTAAACGTATCAACATATACACGCATACTGTCAATATCGGGATGAATAAGGGATATTTTTGGCGGTGTTATGTCTGAAAATGTGGAATCGTAATACATATAGAAAGTCGTGCAGGGAGACACATTATTAAAACTGTCAACCGCACATGCTTTAGCGGAGAATGTCTGCCTGAACGGCAGGTCAGTGATGGTAACCTTCCAGATCGTACTATCGTTTGTCGTGTCCTGAAGAAAAGTACCAAAAAGGACATCATTAGTCATTGTTGTGCAGGTAACCGCTTTAACCCCATTTGGCCAGTTATCCCAGGCAATAAATAAAACTTCGACACTATTGGAAGCAGTTTTAATAGTATCCTCATTTTGGCTATAAATTCGAATAAAAGGCCCCTCTAAGTCAGGAATAAAAGTTGTAAGAAGTGTTGTGTCAATGTTGGATGTTAATCCGCTTTGATCCTTTACCCAGGTAAACAGTGTGTCTGTTATGGGTTCGTAGCCGGTAAAAACGGCTAACGTTGCAGTGTCGGGAGATTCAAGCTTCATTTTAATTAACGTATCTCCTTGCAACATACAGAAAGCACTGTCAACTTTATCATTTTTATCATTGAACTTTATTGATAATAAAAGGGTACCGACCCTGACAGTACCAGTACTACAAGGAGCAGAAACTGTGGGTGGAAATTTATGGGTATAAAAGGATCTATAAATCTCGCTGCTTTGATTTTCATTTTCGTCCTTAAATCTGGCTCTTATCCTGCATGAATCGTAGCTTGTTACAGGAAAGGTAATGGTGTCGATAATGCTTTTTGTAAGAGTATCGAAAGTATCGTGTACTTGATAAGACCAGATGACACTGTCGGTTGAATCTTTAGTAAATAGGGCATCGAACAATGTTTTAACTGTAAGGAAGCAGCCGAACTGTTTTCCGAATATCACAGAATCTATTGGAGCAACCAGAAAGGGATTGATAACGGTAACGGTGGTATCATTGGATATAACTTCCGTGTTGTTTAGCGCATATCCTTTTATGGATATATCACCGGAATCTTCTTTTATAAAATAGAGATGAAGGGAGGAGTCGGTGTAACTTATTAAAGCAACAGTAGCATTGAGAGTGTCATGTATGACATATTTGGAGAGAGAGTCTTTGCCGGTTGATGCGGTGTATGGAACGGTATAATCAATAAAGGTGCCCAAAGTGCCCGGCAGGCTCCTCCAGTCTATATTAAGAAAATAGTCACCCTCGTAATCCTCGTCGAAAGGATTATCATCGGGATACTCTGTACACACAAAGAGTAATGGTAAAAGTATCAGTATAAAGAGTATTCTGGTCATCTGTTTTTCCGTTTACTAACGATGTTAATGGTAACGGTAAATCCGAGAGCCGGCGTTGAAATAAGCATGCACGCAAGGCCCGCGTTTGAATATCGTGCATATTCATCACGTTTTGACTTATAATCTGCAATTGAGTTTGCATCCTTTGCCTTACTGTACCTGTCATGATAATCATTTGCTTGTGATCTGAAATACCCATAGGCAACAGCACCGCCAATTGCGATAGCTGCAAAGGATGAGTGCAATATCGGAAACAGCGGCGATTTCCGTTCTTTATCTTTTCCGGAAGTCAAAGGGGTGCTTTTGTCCGGTATCGGAAAAGAAAAATCTGCGGAGTCGTCAGAGAATACAGGTACTTCACCGATGACAAGCTGGTTGTCGTTCTGATAAAAGGAGATTTTGTCGAATAAAAGTATTGATGATGTATCCGGGACTTTTACTCCATAAAGCGAGTTATTGATGGAGCAGTGTTTAAAGGAGATCTTGCCGTTTTTGCTTACAATAATACCCTGCCATTGGAGGTAGCTCTCGATTCTGGAATTTTTCTGCCTGGTAAACAGGGTAAAAATAATAGGTTTCTCTTTTGTCCCTTCGCATATCAGGCTGCCGTATACTTTTATACCGGCCGACGGGAAAAAAAAGAGTTTTGAACCCGGAAGGAACTTCAGTTTTTCATCTTCAGGAACGATAATGGTCTTTTCAATAATATACTCCGCTTTTTCAAAGGCACCGCTCTGCTCAGATGAAATATGAAGTGTATCAGAGTAAACCTGAAAAGGGATGTAAATAAGGAATAGTAAAATCAAATGTTCAATTACTGTTTTTGTCATAACTGTATTTAATATCTCTTTTAAAAATTGATTTATCTTTTTTTCCTGCGGGAATATGCTTTATCACTGTTCTTTGTCTTTATATAATAAATAAAGAACTTATAAATATAAACAATGTTATAACGTTGTCAAAGTGGAAAATACAGAAGAGGGTTAATTTAGGAAGTCGCCGTTTCCACTTTTACGGGGTGAGTGAAGGGGTAATGTATTTTAATTAGTGGTTTTGTTCTAAAATCCTAAAGCCCCACTTTGCGGGATTAAAACCCTAAAGGACTGAAGGACCATAACTTATTATCGGGCAAAAAACGTCAGCATATTTATGAATACATGTACTTAGTAAAATAAACGCTTAATGCTTTACCCAGGAGAGATAAAGAAACACGGAGCTTTATATGACACGAGCATTTGCTTCCGACTATCGTGAAAAGAATCGCGATTACCCGGACCCTTACCCTCTTCACAAACTAAAAAGAGTGGACAGGCCAACCACGGTGATTAACGATGATGAGGTTTCCCGGATGGACGAGCGCGATGGCGGCTTCCACAGGGCCGGGCAGGGGGATTATGGTGATTTTATCCGGAAGGAATACAAGCGATTTATGACCAAATATCCCCTCTCCAAGGCGCTGCTTACCATGTCCAGATATCTTGCGCCGGTTGTTAAAGGGGAGGAAGGTAAAAGCAGAGTGTCGCTTACCGGGGATCCTGTTGCAATGGCCAGGCATATTAAAGAAACCGCATACTTTCTCCGTGCTGATCAGGTTGGTATCTGCGAGCTGCCTCCATACGCCGTGTTTACCCACAGCAGGTGGGACGGCGAGCCGGTTGAGCTTAACCACAAATATGCAATTGCCATTCTGATTGACCAGGACTGGAAAACTTCAGAAGCTTTCAAGGGCAATGACTGGATCAGCAACTCTATGAGCTTTCTTTCCTATTCAACATCCGGCTTCATTGCCTGTATACTTGCCGACTATATTCGTAACCTCGGATACCCGGCCCGTGCTCATCACGCAATGAACTACCAGGTAGTTGTCCCTCCCATTCTTCTATGGGCAGGGTTGGGAGAGATGTGCCGCGTCGGTGATGTTGTGCTTAACCCCTTTTTAGGAACGCGTTTTAAAGCTGCGGTTGTTACCACTGACCTGCCCCTGGCAGTTGATAAACCTATTGACTTCGGCCTTCAGGATTTCTGCAGTAAATGCGGCAAGTGTGCGAAAGCGTGTCCTGCCCAGGCGATTAGCCACGGAGATAAGGTAATGTATAACGGCTATGAGAGATGGCCCATTGATGTGAAGAAATGCACTGGCATGAGGGTCGGAAACCAGCATGGCTCCGGGTGCGGTACCTGTATGAAGGTATGCCCCTGGAGTAAGCCTGACACCCCATTTCACAGGTCGGTTAACTGGATCGTAAGGAATATGCCCTTCACCAGAAGAGCGATAATCAAAGCGGATGATATAATGGGATATGGGAAACAGAAACCGGAATGGAAATGGTGGCTGGATGTTGAGGATGTTGAGGGAAAACTTCAGGAAAAGTAATTATTCCAAGAAATCAATTGGATCAACAACGTGTTGTAAAACATTGTAAAGCACAATAAAACAACTGTTACTTTCATATCCTATAATATATCAGATAGTTATATGCGTTTGTGAAATTTCTTATGTAAATACTTGTAAAACAACTCGGAATACATTATAATAATAAAAGGATATGGTAACTGCAGGCCAGGTAAAAGCAACCTGGGAAAGAAATGGGATTTTTATGGATATAGAGTATCTTACAATTAATGATGTCTGCAAATTGCTGAATATAAGCAGGCCTACACTTAATGTATATCGAGAGAAGTTTGATATCACTCATTCAGAGATCAGGGGGAGGGTCTTTTTTAAGAAACTGGAAATACTTGAAAAACTCTATCTTAGAAATGAAATGATAAAACCTGAGATGAGTTTTACGGTAAATAACGATTTCAACGTTCAAACAATAGAGATTGCACAAAACGTATTCGATATAAGACAAATAAAAACAATCGATCCATTCGGGGCATTTTGTCTATTATGCTGCTTGTTGGGGAGAGTAAGGAGGCAGGAAAATGTCTACTTGCTTATAGAGAAGAATTCTGCTTCGTTTTACCTGCAGAGTATAAATTTTTTTCACGAATTAACGAGGGCTCATTCGGAATATGTGCATTACAATGCATCAATTCTCGAAGATGTATACTTGGACAACTCCGAAATAATATTGCCTCTGTACCTGATCGGCTACCGGGGTGGTGAGAAAAGAATTCTTGATGATATCTATGCCAATCTCAGAAAACAGGGCTTTTCAGATAATTTATGTTCATCCCTCGGTTGGATATTAGGGGAACTTGCAGACAATACAGCAACTCACGCAGGTGGTGTACCGTGCTACTTCATGCTCTCAAGTACCATCGGACCAACCCCCTTCAAGTTTCTTACCCTAACAACCGGTGATGTCGGCAAAGGGATCCCGACAACAGTAAAATCAAACAAAAAGTATTCGGAATTGACCGATTATCAGGCTTTAATAACTGCATTTAAGTCAGATGTTTCGTCATGGGACGACTTTCACAAACGGGGAAAAGGCCTTAATGACCTGTTGGGTGTAACCAAAGGAAACGGTTCCTGGGTCAGGACAGAGTCTAACGGTAAGGGCGCACACTTCGACTTTACTAAATCTCCATGCAGTGTTAATGAAAGAGCTGCCGGTACTGATGAAAAAGGTACCAGGTACTGTTTAATTCTCATTGATTCAGAATTCAACTATGTTTCGAAAAAAGAAATTAATGAATTATTGGACAAACATCTGGAGCAATTATGAGTACCGTTCAAATGGGCCAATTCGGTTCTACTTTGACTGACAGAGCAGATGGTAAAAAAACATTTCAGGAAATCACTGAGAAATACGCACTACCAGTGGTCCTGGATTTTCAGGGAGTCGTCTCTTTAGGCTCTTCATTTGGGGAAGAAGTAATACTCAGGGTCGCTCCTCTGCAGAATAATACAATCACCGTTGCTAACATAAACAGTGTGATGAAAAATTCTGTAAGGAGGATAGTAGAGGATACTGAGATTAAAGTCATATTCAATGATTAGAGAAAGGTCTCCGGGCAATTCGCTTTCCCCTCGACACGTGTCAGGGGGATTGATAACCTATATCAAGAGTGTTTCTGAGTGAAATAGATAAAAAAAATAAAAAAATGCCTGCACCACAAGGAATTGATGCTTTCAAATAATTCATAAAAGTTTCATTTATCATCCAGGTAAAACTATTTTAATAGAGACAAAAGAAAATATTTGAGTTTTACGAGGGGAGTAAAACAGGTAAATAGTAAAGGGCAGGTTTTTATTATTAATACTGATAAATATTCAATAATTATTTTCCATAAAATGTAGAAATACAAAGCAATTGTACCTCCCCATTATTTCCTTGCTTTAAAAAAGGTACAAGAAACAATACACTCGATTCATTACTGCTCTGTCGTCATTAATAATAATATTTATTTAACGTTTTTATACGATTGCTGTTCATGGCTAACAATAACCACTATGATATTATAATCATCGGCTCCGGAATCGGCGCGCTTACCTTAGCCGGCATTGTGGCCAGGGTTAACAAAAAAAAGGTGCTCATTTTAGAACGCCACTCGAAAATAGGAGGGTATACCCACTCGTTTTCCCGGAAGAAATACAAGTGGGATGTTGGCCTGCATTATATCGGTACGATATTTGAGGGAAGGTTAACGGGGAGAGTTTTTAATTTTATTACCAATGGAAAACTGAAGTGGCAAAAAATTTTAGAGCCTTTTGAGGCTTTTGTTTATCCGGACTTTACCTTTAAGCAGTTTGGCGATAAGAAGAAATTCAAGCGTGATCTTATAAATCTTTTCCCCGAAGAAAAAAAGGCAATAGAGATGTATTTCAGGGATATCAGGTCTGCTTACCGCTGGTTTTTAATATATTTCCTGTGCCGTTTCATGCCCGCCTTTCTGACAATTCCACTGGAGCTTATCAATAAACTTTTTCAGAAAAAAATCCTGATGATCACGTCGGATTATCTTGACAAATATTTTAAAGACCGGAAACTGAAATCTTTGTTGACATCTCAATGGGGTAATTACGGCCTGCCACCCTCAAGAAGCGCTTTTTTAATACATGCAATAGTAGTGAATCATTTTGTCAACGGTGGCTATTATCCAAAAGGAGGGTCAGAGGAGATAGCCAACAATATTGTTCCGGCTATTGAGGCGAATGGGGGTAGATGTCTTGTCAACCATGAAGTTTCTCAACTGATAGTTGACAATAACAGAGCCGTGGGTGTTCTGGTAAACGTCCTGAAAAAATCGAAATCATACACCGAAAGGTATTATGCTCCTGTAGTAGTATCGAATATCGGCGCTTACAACACCTATACGAAACTTATCCCAAAGGATGTACCTATACCATTTATTAATAAATGTATAAAAATTAACAACACTTCGACCTGTGTTGCCCTCCATGTTGGATTGAAGGATGATGTGAAATCGTTAGGGATTAAATCTACCAATCATTGGATCTATGACAGCTATGATCATGACAGACATTACAGTAACAGTACTCTTGTCGAAGGAAATCCCTCCGCGTGCTATCTCTCTTTCATCTTTCACAAGGATTTGAAAGCCAAAGCAAACACGGCTGTGATAATAGCCTATGTATATTACTCGAAGTTTAAAAAATGGAAGCATCAGTCATCAGGTAAAAGAGATAAAGAGTATTATGAGCTAAAGGATAAAATCTCAACAGGCCTCATTAACTTTGTTGATCGTCGCTATCCCGGATTCAGAAACATGGTTGACCATGCAGAGTTATCGACGCCATTGACATCGGAGCATTTCACCGCTCACCCCGAAGGGGCCATGTACGGTCTGCCCGCCACCCCTGAAAGATACCGCCAGAAATGGCTGAAAGTTAAGACCCCGGTAAAGGGTTTTTATCTTACCGGTACGGATATTTCCGCATTAGGTATAGTCCCGTCAATGATGGGGGGCCTGGCAACAGCTTCTTATTTAAACGGGCCATTTGGATTCTTTAAACTGGTACGCGAGATGAAAAGAAATAAGACCTATTCCTAAAGTCGACATTGCATTTTCCAAACTTTAATTTTATAATTTATAGTGATTATTATCAGTGAATGCCTTAAGGTATACTTATGGGATTTAAGTTAAAAAAAACAAAGCATAACGGAGTTCCCGTTTTAGGGCTTCATGGCAGGGTTTCAGGCGGTGATACCCTGAAGGTGTCGCGAAAGCTTGAGGCTCTCTCCAAAAAAAAGTTTGACAGGGTTGTTGTTGACCTCAGCAAGATTGACTTCATTGACAGCAGTTGGCTGGGCGCTTTTATATATACGTGGAAACTTTTCAATGAGCTTAACAAACAACTGATTTTTCTGATCCCTCCGGGTATTATACTGGACATTTTCAAGAGTGCCAGACTTGATATGACTTTTACAATTATTGATTCTTTAGATAACCTGTAAAATTTATTTGATACATCATTTGAATTATTTGTAAAGAATTCAGAAGACTTCCCTTTCCGATGTTTTGTAAAACAGCATAATAACATCATAAATAATCTAAAAATAGTCCTTTATATTTTCCACCCAATACCGTCTAATTAAGCATGACTACCAATGAACTAATCGCAGAAGCAAAAAACGGCAGCAAGGGCGCATTAACGGTCCTGCTTCTCAATAATAAAGGGATTGTTACTGCGGTTGTTCAGCGGTTTATCTTTGAACGCGAGCAGTATGAGGATATTATTCAGACCATTTTTACAAAAGCCATAAAAACGATAAAACAGTTTAACGGCGCCTGCCGTTTTTCAACGTGGCTGTACAGGATATCGGTAAACGAATGTGTAGAATATATCCGAAGAAGGGCCCGCGCAAAGAAGTATTTCTCACCTGCTCCTGATGATTTCACCGCTTTCCCTGATTGCAGCTCCCCGGATGCAATAGCACAGATATCCGATCAGGAGTTGCGAAATGATATTCAACTGGCTTTGCAGGCACTGCCCCTCGATCAGAAGACCGCATTCTCGTTGTACTATTTCGGCAATTACAGCGGAAAAGATGTGGCGGAGACGCTTAATATTACAGAAGCTAATTTTTTCATGAGGCTCAAAGCTGCACGGGACGCCATGAAGAAAAAACTGATTGAGCGCGGGTGGCACTTATGAACGAAAATATCAATATCTTTACCGAGATAGAGAAATTCTTTCAGGGACAACTTTCCGCTGAAGAGAGCGAGGGATTTCTTCAGTCCCTTCAAGCCTGCCCTGACCTTCAGCGGTATATGTATGAAGAATCCTCATTTGAAGCAGCTTTCTATTCACAGCAGTGGCTGGAATCCGCCACATCAGTTAAAGATAACATTGGAGACTGGTTTTCAACCGTTGCACCCCTTTCAGCCATTGAAAAGGAACAGGCCGCAGGCGCCGGAGACTCACCGATTGAAGCGCAGCAAACGCATGACAAATGGCAGAAAATAATTGACAGGGCGTTTGACAGGGCACAAAAGAGTGAGCTGAAGCCGGCCTTTATCCTGCCGTTTTTTACTATTAATGTAAAGAGAGCCGCAGCTTTTTTCAGCGTGATCCTGGTTGTTTCAATTATAGCGCTTTTCAATCTCAGAAATAGAACGGCACCTCAAAGATTATCCGGTACTATTCAAACAACTGATGCTTTTCAGGGTAAGGACGACTATACGGCTGATACCGAATCAAACAACTATAAAGAGTCGGAAACAATTTCAGCGTTCGATACAATAAAAGAGTTCAGTGCGCAGGATATTGCCCGATTTGAAATCAAACTTCCTCCAAAGAAGAAAAGCGTTGTTTATCTTTCAAAAAACAGCGGCTTCCTTGCTGAGAGAAATGCGAATATCACCATTGTCAACAATAATGACTCTGTAGTAACCCTTTCCATGAAAAAGGGCAGCGCTGTTTTCAATGTTGAGAAAAACCGGTATAAACGCTTTGCCGTCATAACACCGCACGTAGAGGTCAGGGTTGCCGGAACGATTTTCCGCGTTACCGTTTCGCAAAAGAAGTCGGATGTTACCGTTATTGAGGGTAAGGTTACGGTTACTACAATGAAGGGCACCCAGGAAGAGCTGACCCTGACAAAGGGCAAAACAGCCTATGTTTCCGGGGAGATGCTGATAAGAGATATCATTGAGAAAAGCAAAATGCTTAAGCTTCGTGAAAACCTTCTTAAAAGCTATTTGCAGTATATGCAGAAATCGCACCTTGACCGATTTGCCATAGACTCAATCCTTACTATTCTACAAATAAAAGAGAAACACCTGTTAGACTCCCTTGTGAATACCCACGATCCGGTTATAAGTGCCCAGCTTATGCACTTCAGGGTTGCGCACAATCATGAAAAGTCGCATCTGTATGAAAAAGCAGCAAGGCATTTTATGCAGGTATATAAGGAAAGACAAAATGAAACAGTTGCCCGGTTAGCCCTCATTCGCGTGTGCCTGTTAAGCATTAAACAATTCCCACTTGAAAGGGCGCTTAAATATTGTGAAACCTATATCGACGATTTTACCGGGGGATTTGCCCTGAAAGAGATAACCATACTGTATATAAGGACCTGCCTGGCAGAGCGTGACTTTGAAAAGGCCATACCGTATATGGTGCAATTTGTAAAGCAGTTCCCCGAGTCCGGCTACGTTGACCATATAGCGTTTAACCTTGCCCAGCTATTCAGGAAGCAGACGGAAGACCTTTCCAGTGCAATGAAATATTATGAGTTTGTTATTGAGAATTTCCCCGAAAGCCCCTACCGTGAAGATGCGATGTATTGGGCAGGCTGGTGTGTTGTGCAAAAACAGCTCCATAAACATGATAATAAATTCTTTAAAGAATATTTGAAAAACTATCCGGATGGTAATTGGCGTGGGATTATTTCTGAGAGGTAATTGTTAAAAAATTTAATAAAACCTGTCTCAAGGAGGTTACAATGAACAGACTATCATTTTTCATTGTTTTATTATGTTCTATTATAGTGATGGCTTACTTTCCAAAAGAAAAGTATGTTATACCCAAAAAAAACAGGGTAAAAATTTATGAAAATAGAATAAGAAGACTAAACGAAAGTTCAATATTTGAGGTAAATAATTCAAGCCGGTTACGGGTATTATATGAAGAGAAAAACTCATTCAAAATACAAGATGAAGAAGGAAGGATCGGATGGGTGGGAAAAA
>JAUXBV010000062.1 GCA_030619215.1 Fibrobacterota bacterium
GAAACGGAATCGGAAGATATATCTGAAGGTATGAAAAAACAATTGCAGGAGGAAATCAGAAAAGAGCTGGAAGAGAAGGAGTTGGAATCAATCCGGGAGGATATGCGGAAAAAACTTACCGAAGAAATAACCGAGGAAATAAGAAATTATGAATATGACACCTTGTATGATCAGGTCGGTAAAAGGATAGAGGAAGAAATTCAAGAGGATATTGTAAAAAATGATTCTGAAATTATTCGCAGGCAGCAACTTGAGAAAATAGCTGAAGAGATGAGAAAAGAGATAACCGATACGGAAAAAGAGAATATACGAAAAAATGAGCGCGAAAGTATACGGAAGGATGCGGCTGCTATCATAAAAAATACCGAATATGTTGATTTAATGGGCCGGGAGCGTGAAAAAATAAGAGATGATATACATAAGAGAATCCTTGACGACGAAGCGACATTAATAGAAATGGAAGAACACGATATAATTGTCGGGGAGATCAGGAATAAGGTACGCACGGAAGATCTGGAAGACATTACTGATACAATACGTGAAGAACTGGTAGAATTAATTAAAAAGGAGCTTGACGATAAGGAGAGAGATGAAATATATAACTCACTGAAAAGCAACATAGTAGAGGAAACGGGCGCCCGTATCAAAAATGAAGAGGCAGGCGATATCAGGAAGAAAGTACGCGAGGAGATTATTGAGAAAGAAATAAAGAACATCCTGGAAAATGAGCTGCCTGCAATCAGGGAAGCGGAGAAAAAACGTATAGCCCAGGAGGAATATGACAGGCTGGTTACCGAGGTTAAAAAACAGATTCATGAAGTTGAAATACAGGATGTAAAAAAGCAGACAAAAGAGGAAATATATAATGAAACGGTTGAGGAGCTGAAAGCTGCGATAAAAAAAGAATTTCAGGTTTCTTTTGACGAAAAGAGAACACAGGAAAAGAAGGTACTTGAGAGAGACATCCAGTCAAAATTCCGAAAAGATATCCAGGAAGAATATCACTACCTCCTCGGCATTATAAATAATATGGATAACTCCCTTAAGAAGGTCGAAGCTCTTGATTCACTCCGGCATACCATTGCCCGAATGATAGAGGAAAAAAACAAATATAAATTTTTTAATTTAAACGCGACCCAGACAGAAAGTTTTATTGAGTATATGCAGCGGCTTCAGGGCAATTTCGACACCTATTTTGACAACCTCGAAAACATTCTCTATTCTGTAAAAATGAAGGTCAACAGTATACTTAACACTCTCGGTGATGATAAGACAAAGATAGGATAAAACGTATTAATTAAACGTTGTACAACTAATCTGATATATTTTTTTAACATGTTTAAAACAGCAATAGGCCAGGATTCCCACCGTTTTGAGCCGGAAGGCTCTAACAAACCACTGTTACTGGGCGGCGTTGAAATTCCAGGATGCCGGGGGCTTATGGGTAACAGTGACGCTGATGTTATTCTTCATGCAATTACCAATGCGGTCTCCGGCATAAGCGGCGTTAACATTCTGGGTAAAACAGCCGACGAACTGTGCCTTAAAAAAGGTATCACCGACAGCCGCGTTTACCTTAAAAAAGCCCTGGATACACTTACTAATTACAAAGTGACCCATGTATCGCTGTCTATTGAGGGTAAGCGGCCGAATATCGAGGCCCATATCCGGGATATAAAGAATTCGCTGTCTGAATTACTGTCATTAACACCTTCGGATATTGGACTTACTGCAACAACAGGAGAGGGATTAAGCGAATTTGGCAGGGGAAACGGAATTCAGGTCTTTGCGTTGATAACTGCTCAAAAGATAGAGAATAAGCAGTAAACAGTCGGCATCTCATCAATTCTACTTTTTAACCTTCATAGCCTTTGATTGCTCTTCAATCTCTCTTTCCCAGATAACTTCAATCTGTTTATACCAGAAGGCAGGGCTGGTAAACCCTTCAGACGGGACTGATGACGGCATTTTTTTAACCATAACACCAAAATCAGAATACAGGTTAGACGCCTCTTTCTTCTTGTCAAGATTCAAATTTGCAACGATGAGCGCAAAGTGGCTTACTGCAAGTTCGAATGTAGACAGCTCTTCCGGCTTATTCATAGCTTGTGTAAACCATGTCCGGCAATTATTTATATGTATCTCTCTCAAATTAGGATCTGCATATTGAATTGTCAGGTAATCAAGAAAACCGACGTCAAAGGGGGTCGCATCTTTTTTCATAACGGATATCGTCCGGGCACAAAACTCTGCAAGCTCGTATGCCTTATATATTGCAAGGTTACTACGTTTATGTTGAAAAAAGTTATCACCATACGTAACATCAAGCTCCATCATTTTCTTACGTTTTTTTATAGATTTTGTCAATAAATTCTTGCTTTCATCTGATAGAGAACTTCTAATTGCTACGGAATTTTCACCCATAACATTAAAATCACTTATCCTGATTGACGCCATGAAACATTCAGTGTATACAATAGGGCATAAACTGAAAAAATCAAACGGTTCATCACTACTCTTATCAAAAATCATGGGGAACGGGTCGTCCTCACTCCAGCGCCAATCCAATGAATTATGGTCGAAGAGGTATCCGATAACATCTTTTGAACCACATACGGTACATGAACAATGTATTCTCCGTAAATCCTCCTCCTCTCCGGTGTACGGTAGATATTTTTCGTACAGGTTTGATAATATTTGTTTTTCGAGGTCTTCACTTGAATCAATAATGTTGAGGATCTTGTGAATGTTAGTCTCTTCAAGGATACTGAATACTTCCGGTGACGGTGTTAAAAGATAGAGCTGCCTGTTACGAGACTCCATTTTCTTTTTTAAGTTAATAATTAACCTGATACCGCTTGAATCAATATGTGTGGCACGGGACAGGTCAAGGACAATATCCTTTAGTATGCTTTTATTCGTGTATGCGTTGAGTTCAGCCGTCACCGGAATGAGGGAAGCAACGGACATCTCCCCTTCGAAACCGAAGGTATCGTAATGAAGTGCGGATGTGTGTAAAAGTTTCAATTCTGTACCCATGATATCAATATATCAGCCTGAGTAAAAAAATTTTCAATTTAAATAGATAAATTTTGATATATAAATAGTGACAACAATATAAATTCTACAATTATTCTATTTGCGCGTCAAATAATAAATTACTTTCTTCCACTAATTTACGTCAATTATATATGTTTACATAGGAATATTGACCTATTCAAAAGGGGGATGAAATAATTAATAATAATAAATTATTTTTCTGTATTGCCTGAATAATATGTGGAGACAACCTTTTCATAGGGAAATCTTCTTCTGTAATCCGCAAATGCTGATACAAGAGCATGCACCGTTACAGCTTCTTTCGTATCCTGTTTAAAAAGCCCGTATGCGTCTACTGTCATTGTATTACTTCTCTTATTGACTTGATAAAAAGTTTTTATTCCCAGTGATATGAAAAGCGTATCTTTCTTAATTCTCGAATAAATAACTTCCGGGATTATATCCACCGTAGACGACGCCGTGCTATCAACCATTGTATAAAGGCCGTATTTTTCACACCTTCGAAATTCCCCGAGCAGGTTCTTCCACACCTGTTGCATGTTTTCGATAAGAAATTTTCCCTGCCAGATGCTGTCAGGCCAGTACTCACTGGATTCAAGCTTTTCCAGCCCCTTAATCGGCTGTAAATGAATTTTCTGATGTTTTACCTCTATTACCGCGGGTTTTCTCGTTGCAAGATTTGAAGCACATCCATGAAAAAAAATGGCAAGAAAAACCGGAATAAATATTTTATTCAAATCAGACTTCACCATAGTATCAAAAATGTCTTTCTTTTTTTAATAATAAATACTATTACTCCTTTTATTGCCATAATTATACAGTAAAAATCCAACTCTTTAAACAATTATAATAAAAATAAAAAAGCGGACGCATTTAATAAATCGTCCGCTTCGATTTATATCCTGAAATTCTCTTCTGATTTACTCTGAAGACTTGGGGAAGCTAAGAGTAAACAGAAAACACACAAGGGAGGTGTTATGAAGATTTCAGGTTATTTATTTAATTTATCGGTAGTTGCCAATAATAACTTGAGGTTTTTCATCGCTTTATTATAAAAAATTACCTCTTTTATGATTCGGCAATATTCTCAAATTCAGGTGCGATCTTTTTTAACTCCGGAAATTCCGTGGAGTTGAGCTCAAAGAGCTTTTGGGCTGCCTCCAGGTTGCCACACTCCTTAGCGGCGTCAAGAAAATTCAGGTAGGTATCCGCATCCAGCGGGTTCAACTTGATAGATTCAAAGAACAGGGTAAACGCATCCTTATACCGTTTCTGATAAAACGAAATAATACCAAGCCCGTTAAAAACCTCTGCGTTCGGCCCCTCTTCATCATTTACCTGAATATATCGCTCCATTGCCCGGTTCAATTGTCCATCCTCAAGCATCTTGTTAGCTTCCTCAATGCGCGAATTAAATATACCGACAATCAAAGCCCTCTTTGACACATATATTTCATCACCCTGTTCCCCGATTCCCTCAATAATAGCCGCGACTTCCTCATTTTTCGGGTCAGTTTCCAACGCTTTTTTGAAAACCGGAAGAGCCTCGTTTATAAGACGCAGCTTTATTGCTGCATCAAAAAGATTTACTAAAGCATCAGTATAATCGGGTTTCAGCTCACAGGCATGCTTAAACGAAGTATATGCATCCGCCCACGCTTTCTGATCCCATGAAATAATCCCCATATTGTTGAATGCTCTCCAATTTTCCAGGTCTTTTTCAACAATTTCAACAAGGATCCTGGCTGCTGACGGAAGATCACCCGCTTCAATAAAATCCTCCGCCTGATTGTTTTCATTAATAAACAGCTCTTTTTTTTCAGTCTTTGCCTTACCTGATCCCATGCAAATCCCTTTCGGGTTATTTCTTTAATTATCAATACAATATTAATATTGTTTATAGCAACTGCAATGTCAATAAAATCAAGCCTTAACAGATAATTATACATTTAGTAAAGAAATATTACAAAGGTATTTTTAATAAAAGGCATTACAGTATGTTAAGCAGAAGTCTATGGAAATTGACTTTCTGCTTCTACATAATGTTATACCGATAAATCGGCACCTTGTGCTTTAGTATTACAGTATGTTGAGCGGTAGGACATGGCAATGGCCTATTCGCTCCTACATAATGTTATACCGATAAATCGGCACCTTGTGCTTTAGTATACCTTTTATTATTATCCTTTCCTGAACTCTTAATAAAATTGTAAAAAGAGATCGGGATGCCATATTAAAAATTCATTAACAGTGTAATTTTTGGTTTATTTTCAAGTGCACATAAATCATATTTTGTATATTTATTAAATAACAGAGTAAATAGTAGAAGGATACTACTTCATTATTACAGTTTTTCTAATAAAAAAACTCTTACCTGAATAAAGCTTTAAATAGAATACTCCTGAGCTATATTTACTCCTGTCCCAATTTATAGTATACTTTCCAGCCTGTTTATAAGAATTAATCAATGTTTCCATTAATCTGCCTCTAACATTATAAACTCGAAGTATAACATTGCCTGAATTTGGTAACTTTATAAAGATAGATGGATTATATGTGCCTATTGAAAGGCTCAAGGGGTTGTTGTATGATATCATTTTTATTTCAGTTGGTATATTCTGCGTCAACCTCCAGTCAGGATCATTCTTGTCCAGCCATGCCATAACCGTATCGGAAAGAAGATTGGTGTCAAGGTCGTTATAACCCACATCCAGGTCAAATATACTTGTCAACTTTATAATCGAGTCAGGCAGGTTTGTCAGATTATTGGAATCCAGTTCAAGGTTTGTCAGAAACTTCGGATTACCGATCTCAGGCGGAATGCTTGTCAGCTCATTATTGGACAGGGTAAGCCACATCAAATAGGAAAGATTTCCTATTTCAGAAGGAATGGTGGTCAACTGATTCTTTGAAAGGTCAAGGCTGTTTAACTTTGACAAGCTTCCTATTTCTGTTGGTACACTGGTTATTTTGTTCCCGATAAAATTGAATCCTATCAGGCTGGTCAGATTTCCTATTTCAGCAGGTAAAGTTGTCAAATCATTCCATGAAAGGTGGAGGTTTTCCAGTTTAGGCAGGCTCGTGACAACTATGGGAAAAGCGCTCAGCTTGTTTGATGTCAAATCAAGAATTAATAAATTTGACAGGTTAGCTATTTCCGCAGGAAGAGAGGTAATCTGGTTGGTGTCAAGCTCAAGCCATTCCAGGGTTGTGATGCTGCCTATGGTGCTAGGAAGTGCAGTTAACTGGTTTTCAATAAGCTCGAGTATCTTCAGGGATGAAAGGCTTCCTATTTCAGTGGGAAGGCTCGTAAGGCTGTTTTCCCTGAGGTAAAGATCAACCAGTAATGATAAGCTGCCAATTTGCGCAGGAAGGCCGGCAAGATTATTAATTTGCAGATTTAACCATTTTAATGAAGCCAAATCCCCTATCTCCGGTGGAAGTGCTGTTAATTTATTATTCTTCAGGTTTAGTGAATCCAGGCTTGTCAGGTTTTGAATTTCTGCAGGCAGGGATGTCAGGTTGTTTTGTTCAACGAAAAGTCTTTTTAATGCGGTCAGGTTTCCTATTTCCGAAGGAAGTTTTTCTATACCTTTCCTGTAAAGATTAAGCAGTACCACCCTGCCCCCGCTTGAGTCGGTAACAGCAGTAGCGGAAACATCGGCATGTCCGTTGGTATCAAGAATTGCCCTTACCGCAAGTGTGTCGGATTCCCATGTTTGAGAGAAGGTGTTAAGTGAGAATAGGGAGATTATAAGAATAATACTCATGAATATAAAATTCTTTTTCATACAAATACCCTCGTTCGGTAATTGTTGTGATATAGGAGATACATAAAAATATAATACAGTTTGATAAGTTCAATTATTTTTATTGGGAAAGTGGCAAGAATCCCGAAAACATGCGCCGCTGGCGCATTCGGTAACCGGCAGATGCTCTCCCTCGCTTCAAAATCATGCCTCCCTTTCCTACCGGTTATAATGGCATTAAAAAAACCGTTCCCTGTAGGAACGTTATCGTGGGGGTATATTATAAAAATATTTATCTATTATTAATTTAATGCCCTAACTTAACCATCTCATTCATGATATAGCCGCCGGAGCAGAGGCTGAAGCACTCCTCGCAGGAGATACATTCATCAATTTTCCCCGGTACAAAAGCTATCTTCCGGTTTACTCCCCTGCCCTTAAAATAGACAACGTTCTTCTTCTTTACCTCTGCGCAATACCTCACGCACATGCCGCATAGGTTGCAATCATCCTGTGCCAGCGCGAAACGGGAGCTTGTGATACCATACTCTTCGGCCAGATGCTGGGTGGAAGGCCAGAGCAGCTCGATAAGCATCTTACGAATTTTTATTACTTTTTCAGTCTTTGTTTCAACAACCAGGCCCTCTTCAACCGGGTAAACACAGGATGCCACCAGCTTTTTTCTTTTACCTTTTGTTATCTCTACCATACATAAACGGCAGGAGCCACGCGGTTGTAATTTGTCAGAGTAGCATAAAGTTGGTATGTTAATTTCAGGATCGGTTTTTGCTGCTTCAAGGATGGTCATTCCATTCTTGCATTTTATATCTTTTCCATCGATTTTCACTGTTATTTCTTTCATGATAATTATCTCCTTTTATCTCCCATCAGGAAACACCAACTGACGCACCTTCAGAAATCTTCTTCACAGCATCGAATTTCTTTGGACAGGCAATGATACATGCGCCGCATTTAATGCATTTTTCCACATCTATCTCAAAAAGCTTTTCCTCAACTTGAATGACCGCATCAACAGGGCAGTTCTTTTTACATAAACCGCACCCTTTGCACTTTTCAGGATCAATATGATATTTAATCAGTGCATTACATACATTAGCCGGACAGCGCTTCTCATTAATATGCGCTTTGTATTCATCTCTGAAATATTTAATGGTGCTTAAAATCGGGTTGGCAGCAGTCCCGCCAAGAGCGCACAAGGAAGCCTCATGCACAACCTCGGCGATCTCTTCCAGAAGCTCAATATCTCCGTCCCTGCCCTCTCCTGCTGTGATTCTATTCAGTATCTTCAGCATCTGGCGAAGCCCTTCCCTGCATGGGGAGCATTTACCGCACGATTCATGTGCGAGAAAATCCGTGTAATACCTGGCAGTATCCACCATACAGGTATCTTCATCCATGACAATCATTCCGCCTGATCCCATCATTGATCCAGCCTCATACAGCTTATCAAAATCAACGGGTAGATCGAGAAGGCTCTCGGGGATAACCCCGCCTGAAGGGCCGCCGGTCTGTACAGCCTTGAATTTCTTACCGTCCGGAATCCCGCTGCCGATTTTAAAGATGATATCTCTCAGCGTTATACCCATGGGTACTTCCACCAGGCCAGTATTATTAACTTTGCCGACAAGAGAGAATATCTTGGTCCCCTTGCTCTCTTCAGTGCCCATGCTTCTGAACCACTCTACCCCATTATTAATAATGAACGGGACATTTGCCCATGTTTCAACGTTATTGAGGCAGCTCGGTTTATCCCACAGCCCCTGTACTGATGTATGGATATATTTGGGCCTCGGCTCTCCTGCTTCACCCTCAATAGCGCTCATAAGCGCACTGGATTCACCCGAGACAAAAGCGCCCGCTCCCCTGTGAATCGTTATGTTAAAATTGAATCCGGAGCCAAAAATATTTTTACCCAGCAGGCCATATTCCCCGGCCCGTTCTATTGCAAGCCGGGTATTTTCCAATGCAAGCGGATACTCCTCACGTACGTAAATAAATCCTTCTTTCGCGCCGATAGCATAAGCGCCGATAATCAGGCCCTCAATCACGCTGTGAGGGTTGCCTTCCAAAATGCTCCTGTCCATGTATGCCCCGGGATCCCCTTCGTCAGCATTTACAAGCACATACTTCGTCTTTCCCGGTGCGTTGCGTGTTGTCTCCCACTTTACACCTGCAGGGAATCCTCCACCGCCGCGGCCTCTGAGATTGGCGTCTTTGACAGTTTTTATAACCTCATCCCGGCTAATCCCGGTCAGAACCTTTGCAAGTGCGCTGTAACCGTCAATGGCAATATAATCACCGATACTGGTTGGATCAATGAGCGCATTATTGGCAAGGAGCACCCGTTTCTGGTATTTATAAAACGGAACATCCTCTACAATTTTCATTAATTCTTCGGTCTCAATATCTTTATATAACAACCTGTCAATAACCTCGTTATTTACTATTGTCTTCTCGACGATCTCAGGGACATCTTCCACTTTTGTCCCAAGGTAGCATATCTTCTCCGGAAGGATCACCACTATGGGCCCTCTTTCACAGAAGCCATGACAGCCTGTCCGCCTCACCTGAACTGAATTTGACAGCTCCCGTTTCTTAATCTCCTCATCGAAAGCCTTTGAAACATCCGGTGATTTGTAAGCTATACAGCCTGTTCCGGAACATACGGTTATATATTTTTTGATGTCTACCCGTTTGGAAAGAACCTCATTTTTCAAATCTTGAAGCTGCTTTGGTGTTTCTATCTTTATCATGCTGCCATCTCCTTTTCCCTGCAGGAATCGCAAATTTCTTTCAGGTCATCCATTGACGGATTGCCATAGTACTGCTCGTCAACCTTTATCACAGGCGCCAATGCGCAGCATCCAAGGCAGTGCACTGCTTTCAACGTAAACACCATGTCCGGGTCGGTTTCTCCCGGTTCAATGCCGAATATCGCGGATACTCTCCGCATCAGTTCAGAAGAACCCCTGACATGGCATGCGGTTCCCTGGCAGACCTGAATTATATGCTCGCCAACCGGTTCAAGGCTTAATACCTCATAAAAATCGGCTATGGTATATATCTTTGAAATGGGTACGTCAACCCGGGCTGAAATCCAGTGCAGGATGTGCTCCGGAAGCCAGCTAAACTCATTCTGTACATCCAGCAATATCTGAATCATTGCACTCTTTTTATTTTTATATCTTTTTATAATGGTATCAACTGTTCGGAATTGCCTTACCGTATCAAGAATTGCCTTCTTCTTATTGTCAACCTGTCCTATGCTTTTTGCATACCCCTCTGCCTGGGTTTCAAGGAATTGCAACTCATCGTAAAAGGCAGTAGAATCATATTCAGGCGAATAACTTTCACCCAACGCTTCAAACGCTTTCAGTAAGACACTCTGTTTATCCGATGTTGATTTTTTTGATTTCACTTTGGCTTGCACCCAAACCCCCTTTTATCGAGATAACAGTATGTTGAGCGGTAGGACATGACAATGGCC
>JAUXBV010000055.1 GCA_030619215.1 Fibrobacterota bacterium
TCAGTCTATACTCTTTTGTGTATTAAATCGTTTTTGTATTAAGTGTAATCGCCTTTCCATCTCTGGGCTTTGAAAGCCTAGTGTCCCTAATTTCTTCAGGATCTGCAATGAATTTTTTCCAGTAAAGTATGATGAAAATGCATGTAATTTTTCATATTGCTCAAGTATGGAAGATATAATCCATTCTTTTATACGATTTTCGGGATTTATATCCTCATATCTTTGAGAAACGGGTATAAATGGTTCGTTGGTTAAGTCCTGAATTGAAGCGCCAAATTTATTTATGAGAGTTGCCAGAATTTCGACAGCATGTCCGCGCTTACCCAATTCATATGCAATTCTGACAAAAGACATTAACCGGGGGAAAGTAGCATTATTTTTAATTAGCTCATTGAGCTTGTTGTATGCCTTTATTAGATACCCAAAGCGTTCTGGAGGAGATATATCCTCTGATTTTGAAAAAACATAACTATTTAATGCGAGTTGATAAAGGTTCCAATCCGGCTTTAAATTTTCCTCTTTCAAATTATCCCATTCATTGAATAGCGAATGAGAGAATGGCAGCTTTGCTATATACTCTTTCCATATTTTACCATCTGTATTTATTTCATTCATGGAAGGAATATTTTCAGGGGATGAGTTGATTAATAATCCTTCGTTTTTTAAATCATAGGCTTTGTCTTCCTTGCAACAGAAGAGGTTAAGCTGAAAGCTGTCGAATGGTTTCTCTTTGTCAAAAGGAACTAATAAGTTAAGCTCCGAAATTAAATAGTAGCTTTTATAACCATACTCGTCAAATTTTTCAATGAGCGGTAAATTTAGATTTTTACCGTGTTTTAGCTCGAACATTATCAAGGGAGATAAAGCGGTCAGCACATTCCTGCCGCCATTAACGATATTTATCTCTTCTCCCTCAGCGTCAAGCTTTATAAAATCAACCGCTTTCCAGTTAAATTTTTCAGCACAGTCATCAAGTGTGATAAGCTCTATCGTTTCGTAATTCCCTACAGCATTGTCTTCCGGATGGAGGCTGTTGAGCTCGGAATTAGGGCTCGTAAAAAATTTTGCAGTTCCGTTATGGTCGGAGAGGCCGGCTTTTATTAATTCAATATTGTTCAGGTTATTTTCAGTAATGCTTTTAGCAAGACACTCACTGACATAGGACGTTGGTTCAAAAGCCCATATCTTTCCGGATTCACCGATTTTGACAGCCATTGAGAGGGTATAAAGGCCATAATTTGCTCCTATATCAATGACCTTGTCACCGGGTTTTATGATTTTTCGTATAAAACTTATCTCGTCCTCAAACCAGTCCTGCTGCTCAATCAGAATATAGGGTGTCATCAGTTGAAAAGAAGATGGAACGGTGACTAAAATATCATCTGTGATTTTAACATTTTCTGTGGGTAGATTATTTAGCATAGCGGGTACACTTTATTTATAAGTTATTAAGGACACTTTTTATTATACCTTTCGGAAGTAATTATACATTTCTTTATACGCCTTTTCAAGCGCCCGGGTAAAACGGACGCCATCACAGAGGGGTGATTTTAATAAAGCATCACGAAGACCTCTACGTAATTCCGACAGGCCCCTTACATCGTTGGCCAGCGTTGATGCAATTTTAATATAATAGTGAGTATCATGCGCTGTCATTTCGGGTAAACCAACACTTGACAGGATGCTGTTGCCGACTCTCCCCGCATGTTGACTACCTGCAAGTGTTACCACGGGAACTCCCATTAACAGCGCTTCACAGGTTGTAGTTGTTCCGTTATAAGGGAATGTGTCAAGCGCTATATCTATCCGGTTATACCAGCTCAAATGCTCTTTTGCTGATGGAGAGTGACCATGAAATAGAAGCCTTTCACCTTCAATGCCGCGTTTAATAAACTGGTTTTTATAAGACCCCACAACTTCCGTATCATTAAAGGGTTTTGTTTTGATAATAAGTTTTGATTCAGGAACTGCTTTTAATATTTCAGCCCACACTTTAATAGTGTTGACATTAACTTTTGGTAAATTATTAAATGATCCGAATGTTACGTAGCCATTCTTTAAAGCAGGGAGCTCTTCTATTTGCGGTACATTATCAGGAGGGCGGTAACAGAGAAAACTTCCGGGAAGGCGATGGAGCTTTTCCGTATAGAATTCATCCTGGTCTTCGGGGTCTGCATATTCATCGGTTAAACGATAGTCCATTGTGTACAGTCCTGTTGTATTAGGATAGCCTAAATAGGTAACTTGGATGGGGGCCGGTTTATATAAGAAAATTGGAAGTCTGTTGTTGCCGGAATGCCCTGCAAGGTCTACAAGGATATCTATCTCATCCTCTATGATCATGTCAATAACCTGGTTATCTTGTAAATTGTAAATCGAACGCCAGGCCGAGGTGTTTCGTTTAATACGTTCTGTTGTAGAATCAGGGCTGGCAATATCCGCATAGCAAAAAACCTTAAATTTTTTCTTATTATGATTTTCAATAATTGGTTTAATAAAATATCCAACTGAATGCATTCTGAAATCAGCCGATATATAGCCAATGTGAATTTGCGGTTTAGTCCTGATGGATGGTTGGGGTATTGATATTTTTAATGACTTAGTAGTAATTATTCTTTTTTTCCACTTCAGGTGCTCGTTGAAAATTGTCTGAGGATCTTTGTCTACGCTGTAATTCAGGCATAAGAGGAGGTTTGAAGCAGCGGTTGTAAAATCCGGTTTTACTTCGAGAGCTTTCCTGTAACATTTAATAGCTTCTTCGATTTTACCCTGGTCCTTATAAGCATTTCCCAGGTTGTTATAAGCTTCAACAAAGGACGGGTCCTTGTCGATGATTGATTTACATATCTTTTCTGCAAGCTTCAGGTTTCCCATTATGCCTACGATACTGCAGCTTTTATTAAGTGCCGGGATATAGTCGGGTTTCAAGTTAAGCACTTTGCTGAATATTTTGAGTGCATCTGAATAGCACCCTGTTTCTAATAGTGCAGACGCATAATTGTAAAGTATTTTGGGGTCGTCTTCTTTTTTTTCCGCAGCAATACGGAAGTGCTCGATTGCATTATTGATTCTACCTGATGAAAAAGCTGTTATTCCAAGACAGTGAAGTATGTCAGCATTTTGGGGATCTATTTTTAATGCTTCATTAAGTAATTTTTCAGCTTCGTTAAACAACTTTTTATTAATTGCGTTTTGGGCAGATTTTAATAATTGTGAAACAGAGTTCAAATAGTTCTCACTTTGTTTATAAGAAAATCTTTGCGTTTATCTTCCCATTCGAACTGAGATAGCTTGTGATTTCAAGGTCGCATATAGCTCTTTTATATCTTCGGGTAATGATTCCGTATCTTTTTCCTCAATAGGGTTGTGGTTAAGTTCTTTTTCAAAAAACCCACTGATATTCTTTTTCATCTCGTCACGGGTTATTGGGGATTGCATTACCCGCAGGATATCAAAGAAATCGTCTTCAAGGTGTTCCATTAAATTGTCATAATCCACAACAACAACAGGCGTATGCTCAATGTTGTCAATGAGGCGTACATTGTATTCATACCATAATGTAAGACCGGCCTCAACAGGAAATGTATTTCTTTTGTTAAGAGATTGAGCAACACTGAGGGGGTGGCGAAAACAGATTAAAACATACTTTAACCGGGAACAGTATTGTTTCCAAAGGTCGAGTGTAAGGCAAAGCCGCGGATCTTTAACGATGTTTCCCTCGAAAGTATAGTCGAAATTGGTTATATGTTTTTTTAATATTTCACCTTTACTATTAATGTCATTCTGTTGAGGAAGATTACACCAGGAGCCTCCCGCAGCCTTAAGAGCCATATCATTGATAAGTACAACGTTGATATTTTCGAAATGTCCTTTCCGGTTATCAAATTTTGGTACGTTTCTATTAAGAAGGTTATCTTCCGAGCCTAATGAAAAGCCGCATTTGCCCAGTAATCCGGCAACGGCACTTGTGCCGCTTCTGTGCATACCTGTTACTGCAATTATGTCGCCATACTGTTTTTTAACGGTTGTTTTTACCTGTTGCTGTTCGTAAACCTCGTTCCCAAGGTTTTTTATGTATGTATACGCTTGCGGGCTTAGAACTGTTTCAAGTGGGAGGCTGTCAAAGGGGATTCTGTTTTTGGGGTCCGGTTTTTCATCGGTACATGAGACGGGGAGCTTATTCCGGTATTTATCGATAAACTTTTTTCCCTGTATTTTCCATTCTTCCTTGAAAGCTCCACCCGAGAAATGTTTGACCAGGATATCGGAAGTAATTACAATTTTATGGGTCTTTCTAACCTGCATGCAGATATCAAGGTCATAGAAATGAAATTTGTCGAAAGTTTTTTCATCAAAGCGGATTGTATCGAACAGTTCTTTTCTTACTGCAAAGAAGAGGCCGTCAACGGCAACCGCTTCAGTGTCAATTTCTTCCTCTGAAAAGACGGTAAGGATGCATCTATTCTCTTCTTTCATCTCATGGACAACTCTTCCTTTGATAAAAGGTCGTCCTGCCGCAACCCAGAAAGGGTCATCCTTAAGAAGGTATTGTGTCCCGGCAACACCGATAAGGCCGATAGCGTTATCCTGCTGGAATTTAGTTTCAAGAATCTGTCCCCACTTCGGGGTTATAATAAAAACATCTTCATGAACAAAGGCGAGGATATCTCCGGTTGCTCTTTCGACGCCTTCATTATAGGCTGCACATAGGCCGTATTTATTCTCCGAGTTGTCAATCCTGATGTATTCATAATCACAACCTGCCGTTTCTGCAATATGCTTTCTATGAATTTTATGCGCCGAGTCTTTTACCGAGCATACTATTATATTAACCATTATGAAGTGCCTTTTTTGCTGTATAAACAGTTATAACTACTTTATTATACTTATGTAATGTGTATTAACGAATATTTTGCCATCCACAAAAGAGTGAAAATCAGCTCATTCTCTTTTATTGATAAAGAATCTATCGATAGAAGTTCATTGACTTTATATGGTTTGTTTGAAAGATATTCCAGTATTGCAAGAATTTTTTTATTGTTCAGCAAACTTCCAATATTTGCATAAGGTGTTGGTGTCTGCCCGGTTTTTAATACATCTTTGCCGTCCCGGGTAATAGCACAAATGTTTTCCTTATTTATTGCAGAAGTCGGGTATAGGCTGAATATATTAAAATAGTCATTCAAAAAGGGATTTTCTTTCACCGGAATTTCTCCGGAATATGCAACCGATTGTTCAAAGAGGCTGTCCCACAACTCCTCATATTTATGTATAATATTTGACCACTGATAATTGTTTTCTACTGCCTTTTTCGCCTTTGCTCCCATGGAAGCACGAAGGTCATTATCATTAACAAGTTCATAGAGGTGTTTGTATAATTCCTCTGTGTCAACAGCCATGCATTGCGCAAGCATTAGCTGCATGGTTTCAAAGTTCATAATATCAGCTAATTCTGCAAGTTCAAACCGATCCGCCCAAAGAGTCGGGACTTTATAACCGGTTTGATTATGAATAACCAGCTCACTATAGCCGTTGATGTCTGAGGCGACCACTGGAAGACCAGCAGCCATTGCTTCGATGACAGAAATACCGAATGTTTCCTGGAGGTTATCGCTTAACGAAAGATAGATATCAGCCGCTCCATAAATAGATGGTTTAATATCAGTTGCGAAATTAGTTATTAAATGGACACAGTTTTCAAGACCACATTCAGAGATCATCTGTTTAACAATATTGGTTTGTCTATCATTTGCTCCACCAGCTATAACCAAAATGACTGGCCTATCCGAAACATTTTGGGTAAGTCTCTGAAAAGTTTTTATTAACGGATATGGGTCTGATTTTGTCTGAGGGGAAAACCTGCCAAGTGTGAGAAGAACAACAGCGTCCCCTGGAAGCGAAAGACGATTGCGGCTGTCGCTTTTATCAGGGACAGTTAGCAGTGAATCATTGATACCGAGCGGGATGATTTTTGTACCTCCATTAAATGGTAGGGCAGCCTTTGGGACAGTAAAATTTTTGCCAATATGATCGAATATTTTTTTAACGACTTTTTCACCTGCTTTACTGGAGCAGATGATGGTGTCATAGGGAAGGAGAGGAGCTGTGCATATTTTTAATGCGTGATAGTTAGTTTCAATACCGTTGAGTGAATGGATAAGGCCTGTTATTGGGAACATATTCTTTGCATATTTATTTCGTAAATAAACAAGACCTGGGAAGAAATATCCCCACCCGCCGAGGTGAAATATATGGTATTCGGTAGAGCTGATTTGCTCTATCAAGTGGTTATAGAGAAATAGCCGTACCTTTTGCTTTTGTGCTTTTGGTATTGATTCCTGAAGTAATCTGTTTTTTGTTATGTTAAAGTGGTTGACACTGAGGCAGAATAGGTGGAATTCGTCAAAGCTGCTCCCGGTTAATAATGATTTGAAAAATTCATAATTGGCAACATGCCTGCCGATTCTATAACTCTGCTCGTCAGTTTCAATAAAGGGATAGATGGTTGCGAATATTTTCATTGTTTTCCCCAATTAAAGAGCATATTTAATTAGATTATATACTATTCTTTAATAATAGTATTGAAACGGCCTTTCTACAATAATCAACGTTATTTTTATAAAATATTTCCCGTTTGTTTTTTAATGTTGTAATTACCGTATCTTTATCGGCTGTTAGCTTTTCAAAATTATCTATTAGAGCACTTCCTTCAATTATATCATTTTGGTTAATGCAATAATTTTGCATGTCAAGCATTTCCATAAATGCATCAACCTTTTTATTATAAGATATTCCAAGGATCGGAACAATCTGCCCTGCCGCCAGTATGAGGCTGTGCCCACGCATACCGACAACATAATTACATTGACTGTAAACTGATACCGCTTCGCGGGCCGTATTGGGTAGAATACAAGGAATATTATTTTCATTAATCAACTTTGCCAATGATATATCTTCCGCTGTATCCTGCAATACAAATAGAGGAAAAAAATTCTGCCGTGACAGCCATTTTGCGAAATCAAAAAAAGCTGTAATTAATTTTGTTTCCTGATCTTTTCTCAGGGACCGGCCGGTTATTGAAAGGCCCACAATTTCTTTCGATTTATCGAGTGACATTTTAAACCAGGGGAGAGGTTTCAAAAAGGCCGATGGACATGGTACAAGGTGAAGGTCTGAGACGCCTGCTGATTCAAGAGTGTTTTTTGACCAGTAGTCACGGACACTTTTTGCGGAGAACTCCTGGTGAAATTTTGCAATTTCATTAATAAAAACGTTGTCAAGATTCCAAATTTCATCATTGGTATATTCTTTATTGAAACCAATAGCGTAAGTTATAATTGGTATTTTTAAATCAGCTAATTGTGATAAGGATAACGGAAAGTACCAGCCTGAAGGCAACGGTTGCCTGAAAAAGAGCCCGCCTCCACCGATTAACATTCCGGACGGTTCTATTTCGTATGTTTTCAGGACGTCGATTGTGTCTTTACGACAGGAAAGAGTGAAGAAGATAAAATCGTCTGTTAATGATTGAAATAAAGCCCGGATCCCCGCTGCTGCACCGGAGTCACCAATATTGGTAGTATTTGGAAAATAGTGGTATATAATTTGTTTATTTGGATCTATCAGTTTATGAGTAATGATAAAACGCTCAATTTCACGATTTATGAAGGCATTTGAATCGTCATATTCCATTGCTTTTTGAAAATATAAATAAGCATCAGAATTTTTATCACTCAGGCTAAGGCACTTACCAGCCATAAAGCTGCAAAATGCCGGATTGTCATTTTTATTTGCAAGGTGGCAGAATTGATCAAATGCTTCGGGATATTTTTTCCGGCTAAAGAGCTCTTTTGCGGATTTAAAAGTTATACCGTTCAAGTTCAATCACTTTCTATAGATGCGTTATTAATTTTGTTATGACAGGTGTTAATAATAAAATTTATATTCTATTGATTTTTTATAAGATAATAGAAACAGGCAAATAAGGAAATAAAAACCTTTGTATTCAATATAAAAAGATGCATACAATAATATTTAAATAAATAAGGATCAGGTAATGGCGAAAAAGAATCAGGCTCGATTAAATGACTGTATATCATGCAGAGCCAAATGCTGCAGGCATGTAGCGACAGAAATTGATAAGCCGACATGTAAACGTGATTATGACAATATCCGTTGGTATCTCATGCATGAGAATGTTAATGTGTTTGTTGAAAAAGATGGAAGATGGACTCTGGAATTTATGACGAAATGCCGAAACCTGTTGGATAATAACACCTGTTTACGATATACTGAGCGTCCGAAAATTTGCAGAGATTACCCTGAACCGGGTGATAATTGTGAATATGTGGGTGATGACAAACCATATAAGTTTTTTTTCTCCAGTGTAAAAGAGTTTGAACGATACCTTAAAAAACGCGGTATTGATTGGCGGTGGAAAAGAATTAAGGGTTAAGCAATCGTGAAATCCTCTTTATATACCCTTATATACTGAGGCGTGCCAAATCATATTTCTCCAGCAGTTTTTTATCTCCCCCTTTTTTCAGATATTTTTTCAGGAATTTTTTTGCCTCTTTTTCGTCCCTCAGTTCTATGTGGTAGATATTTGCAATTTTCAAATAGGCATCTAAAAATTTTTGTTCGTTATATTTTATAACATTTTTATAAGCTTCAATTGCGTTGGCGAACTCACCGAGTATTTTATACTCCCGGCCCAATATAGAATAGAGAGCTGCGTTTTCCCTATTGTATTTCAACCCTTTTAGTATTATTTCAACTGCTTTTTTATATTTCTTTTCCCGGTTTTTGATGTTCGCTATCAGAATATACGTTTCAGGTATCTGGGGAAATTTTTGTGAAACGTCAGTATAGGTATTTTCGGCAGAAGAAAGTTGATCGATACCTTCATAGGCCTTCCCCAGGTTGAGAAGTAGATAGGGATTATAAGGGTCCTTAACCAGCGCTTTGCTGAAGTTGATAATGGCATCATTGTAATTTTCTTTTCTCAGGGCAATGCGGCCAATACCGGCATGGGCTTCTGCTATATCCGGATGCAAGCGAAGTGTGACGTTAAAAGAGATTATTGCAGCATCGATATTGCCCTTTATTTCATGGATTTCCCCTTCAACAAGGTGGTCCCATATTGTCTTCCGATTGCTTTTTCGTTTGGTGATTAGCGCTTTCACCTTATTCAGGTTATTGGATAGTAAATAAATATGGGCGAGCCTGTAGAAAGCTTCGTTATTATTCGGGTTTTTTAGAAATATTCTTTCAAATATTTCCCTTGCTTCTTTGTTTTGATAACTCAGAACAAGAGTTCTTCCATATTTCATCATAATATCTTCATCATATCCCTTTATTCTCAGAGCCTTTTGAAAAAAGCCCGCGGCTTTGGCGCAGTCAGTTTCTTCAAAGTAAATTTCACCGAGGGTAGCATAGCATTCAATGCATTTGCCGCTCAGGGATATTGCTTTTAATAATATTTTCTTTGCCTCGTCAAATTTTCCTCTTTCTTTGAATAATACACCGGCACAACTGAGTATTTCAATATTTGTTGAATCCAGCGTAAGGGCATTCTCTATGGTTTTAAAGGCAAGATTCTTTTTGTCAAGTTTATAATTAATCCAGCCATAGAGACCGAGGTATGCGGGATTAAAGGAGTCATTTTTTAACGCTTTTTTAATGAAGGTTAACGCTTCATCGATTTTACCCTGTTTAAAAAGGTATTTGCTATAGGCATAGAGCGCATCCGGATGTTCCGGATTTATTTTCAACGCTTTCTCTATATAAGGGAGGGCGGTTTTATCCTGCTCTTTTTTTAGATAGAATTTTCCCATCAAGCTATGAATGTCTGCGTTTTCCGGGTTTTCAGCAATAGCTTTTTTCAAATGAGAATATTGGGCGTTCTCATTACCGGTGGATGCATATATACCGGCAAGTATGATATGTGTTTCTGCATCTTTGGGATTCATTTTGCCGGCTGTCTCAAGCATTTTTATTGCTTCGGAAGTTTTACCTTCTTCCAGAAGGGAAGAGCCTAATTCCACCCTGACCGAGTAGTTATCCGGCTGGAGTAAGGCTATTTTATTTAGCGTTTCAGAAAGTTTATCTGCCTGGTTTTGGCTTCTGTAACAGAGCACAAGATTATTCAGTATTTCAGTATTTGTACTATCCATTTCATATGCTTTATTAAAGAATTCCAGGGCCATTGGAATATTTTCGCTATTGTAGAAAGCGAGTCCGGTTTTATAAATAATTTTGAAATCATCAGGCTTGAGAGCATTTGCCTTTTCGTAGTTTTCCTGTGCCTTTTTAAACTGTCCACGGGCATAGTAAAGCTCGCCGAGCTGAAACCAGGCCTCGTCGTCTCTTATATTCATTTCAAGGTATTTTTTAAAATATTTAACGGCACCAGCCTTATCGTTTTGCTTCAGGCAGACATTGGCAAGGTTCTTCCAGTAGAACGGTTTGACATGTGAGAGAGTCACACTCTTTTCCAATATCTCCCTGGCGGCTCCCCAGTTTTCTGATTTTATATAGATGTAAATCAATTGACGGTAATTGCGAAGATCTTCCGGGTGATCGGAGAGGTTTTCAAGATAGGTATTTATTGCATCCAGCTTTCTATCACTTCTCTCCAAAAGCAGGCCAATTTTAAATGAGTAGGTTGACTGCTCTTCGCCGGTAGTGAGCCCGGCGACCTTTTTATATATTTTCAATGCATTATCGATATCGCCGGTCTTTTCATAAGAGATTCCCAGCATTTTCAAAGCTTCTTTATTTTTATTATCTTTTGAAATAATTTTTACAAGCCAGGCAATTGCTTTCCTTGGCTTTCCTATAGAGGAATAGGAATCAGCAAGCAACATCATATCATCTATTTCAGTTATTTTTGACGAGGGTATCTTCTCCAGGATTGAAATGACCGATACAAATTTTTTGTGTCTGTATTCA